>JAAFHI010001076.1 GCA_013298335.1 Actinomycetota bacterium | reverse complement strand
CGGATTCGACGAATTCCCACAATCGCGGATGAAGTTCCGGCGGGGCCGTCGAACTGAAAACCCATAACAGGCGGACGCACACCGCTTCATCGGTTTCATCCAGAAGCTTTTGAAAAACCGTCTTCAACTCGGCTTCGGTCGCGTATTTTCCAAACGGGCCGTAGTGGCCTGGAACCCCATCCTTTTTCGCCGCCGCTCTTTCAAGAATGCTCTCCAACGAATTCGCGGCGCGATACTGCTCACGGCGCTCGCGTTTCCGTTCATCCGGACTCTGCGTTGGTCCGTCAGAGGTATCCTCAAGGCAGTCGCGAACCAGGTCGCACCAGGCGAGAATTGCCGCGTCGTTCCGCGAGCTTTCAATGAGTGCGGTTCGGGCCTCTTCAAAAAAATCGACATCGCCAATGAGGTCGTAAAGGACGGGAATATGCCAATCGGATACGTTGGCCAGCAATTGCTCGCCAAACCGGCGGGCGAGGTCCAGTACCCCCTCAACCCCTTCGACACGAATCAGCGAGGCACATCCAACCCACTTGTCGGATTCGTGTTCAACCTGTCGAAGTACCCGCGCCCGCAACGCCCGATGCGCTTCACCATCCCCGTTTTGAGCCATCAGCGCGGCGAGATCGCAAAGCAGCGAAAGAATTCTTGTTTCATCAACGTCGGCTTCGAGTTCAGTACAAATCGCCTTTGAAAACTCGGGATACTCAGGCGCGTCGCGAAACATCTCGAACAGCCACGGCGCGCGCGGCTCCTCGCACTGTGCATCGTAGGTCTGATTGTGAAGACAGGCTTCGAGCACCAGATCGGCAACATCCGAAAGACCGAACTTGCGAACGTGCAGCAGCGCCCGACCCTGTCCGCGACGAAGCGCGGCGGCGAACCGTTCCCGCGACAACGGCACATTCAACAAGGACTGTCCACGAAAATCGAAAGTAACCGTGTTGGAATTCACAAAAAACATTCAAGAGGCGTCACGCGCCATTTGCCGGGTTTCTTCGGCTACGTCACACAAACATTCGGCGATGAAGTCATCATCCAGGATTTCGACTTCCGTCATCCGGAAGACCGCCATCTCACGGCACATCGAACACGGCGTCATTTCATAAATCCAGTCGAGCAGTTCACAAAGATCGGACGATTCATTTTCATCGAAAATATCAAGGAGTCGGTGTCCCACCGCATGCGCGTTGTCGGCAGTCGGTTTCAATTGCCCCAATGCCGTCAGAATCAATTCCACATCGGCGGGTTGAAGATTTCGAGCAAACAGGCCCAGAACGTCGGAATCGTTTTCGGTGAATCGCCCGGATTGCAGGATTGCGCGTCCGAAGTCGCCGACCCGGTCATCCCTGAGTTGTGACAAGGCTTCAAGAGCGGCGGAACGCAGGGCGGCGTTTTCGGATTCGACGAATTCCCACAATCGCGGATGAAGTTCCGGCGGGGCCGTTCGACTGAAGACCCATAACAGGCGGACGCACGCCGCTTCATCGGTTTCATCCAGAAGCGTTTGAAAAACCGTCTTCAACTCGGCTTCCGTCCCGTATTGTCCAAAAGTGCCGTATTGGTATGGAGTCCCATTCTTTTTTGCCACCGCTCTTTCAAGAATGCTCTCCAACGAATTCGCGGCGCGATACTGCTCACGGCGCTCGCGTTTCCATTCATCCAGACTCTTCACCGGTGCGTCTGAAGGCTTCTCAAGATCGTGACGAACGAGGTCGCACCACACCCGAACGTCCGCGTCATCTGTTTCCGCTTCGAGCAGGGCGGCGCGCTGGTTTTCAGAAAAATCGTCGTTCATCAGGTCGTACAATTCCGGAATATCAGAATCGGAGACGCCCGCCCGCAACTGCGCCCCGAAGCGACGCGCGAGTTCAACCAGCGCGGGAGCGCCTTCGCACCGGACCAGCGCACTGCATCCGACCCACTTTTCGGACTCGTGTTCAACCTGTCGAAGTACCCGCGCCCGCAACGCCCGATGCGCTTCACCATCCCCGTTTTGAGCCATCAGCGCGGCGAGGTCGCAGAGCAGAAAAAGTTCCCAATCGT
>JAAFHI010000204.1 GCA_013298335.1 Actinomycetota bacterium | reverse complement strand
CGTCACGCAGGCGGCGCACCGTACGCACTCGACGTCGTCCATCGGCTTGCCCTGACTGGCGTAGCCCATGACGTCGATGCCCATGTGGCAGACTTTCGTGCAGATGTTGCAACTGATGCACTTCGGCTTGTCGGCGAAAATCCGGTACCGGCTGAACTTTGCGTAAATGTGCATGATCGCCGCCAGCGGACACCCGAAACGGCACCAGATTCGTCCGGAATAGAAAAAGTACGCGCCGAGCGAAATCGTCCCGGCAAAGCCCGCGTCAACCAGCAGTTCATACCAGTGCTTGACGTGTTCGACGATCTCCGGAAGCGCCACGCCGAAGGGCTTCGCGGTTCGGAAAAACGAATTGGCGGGCGTCCAGTGGGTGAGTCCCCACGCGACGGTAATCGCCAGAATGACGAAGAGGATGACCTGGCCGAGGTTTTCCCATTTCTTTGCTTTTTCGCCGTGGGGCGCCAGCGAGCGAAAGTCGTCGCCGAGCGTTTCCGCGAGCGCGCCGCAGGAACAGATCCAGCCGCAATAGGCGCCTTTCCCGAAGAAATACACAATGAGCGGAATGATGACGAAGGTCTGAACCACCGAAGCGATGAGCCAGAACATGCTCGGCTCGCCGGTCAGCACGTTGTAAATAAACAGCGGGTAGGCAAGCACGAAGCCGTACCACCGCCAGTATTCCTTGTTGGGAAACGCTTGTTCCACAATCCATTGCGGAATCCATTTTGGAGGACCGTAAACATTCAGGAGTTCGGGGATGAGAAAAAGCGGGATGGCCTGAATCAGCGCGAGGCAGACCGTTTGCAGGACGACGTAGCGATCCCAGTTTTTCCGCTTCATCCGCCGGAAGCCGAAAACAATGATCGTCACGGTGTAGAGCAGGCTGTACCAGAAGCCCGGATGCTTGCCCCAGAGGAAATTGGCGTCCCGTTGTCCGCTCATCCACCAGATCGCGAAGAGAGAGGCCGAAAGCGTCACGACCAGAACCGCCGTCGGCCCGACATAGGCGCGCATCGTATCGAGTTTGGCCCGGTTCATCCTCAAATAGATGGCGTAGACCACGGCGATCATCCCCGCCACGACCAGCGCGGGTACGCCCCATTCCGAAAACCGGCGGACCGGCTCGCCCTCCTGAAGCACCTTCGAACCAACGACGTGTTTTCCGAAATAGACGGCGGTGAAGATGAACACCGCCAGTCCGTAGAGCGCGAACCGCGTGAAGGTCCAGGTGTTTTCGATGGAGACGCCGATGCGTTCGAGAAATTCGTAGGGCAGTTCGCGACCGAGCGTCGTGAAAACCGCGTCGTTCCTGACTCGAATCCGGTTTCCACGAACACTCAACGCCACTTCGGTTTCATCAATCCGGGTGACCGTCGAATTGAATAGGACCTTTACCTGGTCAGAACTGGAAAATGCCTGTATGCGCTCCAGATTCCCCGCCTTCAAACGGGTGAACATGTCGCGGCGGTGGGCCAGCGTGACGCGATTTCCGGTTTCGGCAAGCGCGATGGCCGTTTCGACCGCCGTGTCGCCGCCGCCCACGACGAGAATGTCGGTGTCGTGAAAATCCTTCGGGCTGAACATCCGGTCGAACACCTTCGGCAGGTCTTCCCCCGGCACGCCAAGCCGCCGCGCATTCCCCGCCTTGCCGGTCGCCAGCACGACCCGCTCCGCCGTCACGGGCGCCTGGTCGGCGATGGAAACCAGAAAGCGGCCATCGTCCCTCTTTTGAATGTCGGAAACCGCCGCGCCCTCATGGATATTGAGTTTTTCGCGTTCGAGCAGGGCAAACCACTCGTCGAGCAGTTCCTCGCGACTCGATTCACGAACGGGCAACTCGCTCGGATTCGCGATCTGCATCGGCTCGGCGAAAATCAGTTTCCCCTTTGGAAAATTGACGATGGTGTTAGCCGTTCGGGCGGCTTCCAGCACGACGTATTTCAAACCCGCCTTCTTGGCGTGCAGCGCCGCCGCCAGCCCCGCCGCGCCCGCGCCGATGATGGCGACTTCAAAGACATCCGGCGCATCGGGCGTTTGCCGCCCCTCAAGGTCGCGCCGAACCGTTTCAATGACCTCATAGCCCTGTTTCGCGGCGAACTTCAGCAGCGGCAATCCCGAAAGGTCGCCGACGATGAAGAGGCCGTCCACGTCGGTGCGGTGATTTTCATGAATCACCGGATAGCGGACGACTTCGCCCGTCGGCGCGCCACGTTGAAGCCAGTCGAAGTATTTCCCGGCGAGACCGAACATGTCGTGAAGTCCTTTTTGTTTCGGATGGACTGACGCGGGGTTTGCGCGTCTGACACGTTCATATCCGTTGGCCGGGCCGTTTATTCCGTCAGGAAGAAATTTGACGCTCCGGGGCCGGGAATAAACCAGGCCGACGGGGGATTTCACTCAGCGGACAGAAAATTCATCCTCATCAGTGGAGATCCGCCGTTCATGCGAATCCGTGCCGCGTCCATTTTTTCTTCCCTGCTGTGTGTTTCGGCGCTGGCCGGCATGGCCTGTACTCCGTCCCCCGTGCCGGGAGGGAGCCCCGAAACGGATCGGACTGCGACGACACCGAAACCGGTTGGGAAAACCGAAGCCGGCGTGGAACTCCACCAGCCGTTCGGCGTGTTGCTCGGAAAGTACGTCAGGAGCGGGAAAGTTGATTATCGACGGTGGCGGGAGGATGCCGGCGACCGCGGCATGCTTGGCGAGTACCTGAAGAAACTCGCGGCCTTCAACCCGGAAACGCTCGACGAAAACGGACGCAAGGCGTTCTGGATCAACGCCTACAACGCGGTCACGGTCAGCGAGGTGCTCGACCGCTATCCGCTCGCGAGCGTGAACTTCGATGAACTGAAAGACCCGAAGGCAAAGGATTTCTGGAACACCGCCACCACGGTCGGGAACCGTCAGGTCACGCTCAACGACATCGAAAACGTCATCCTGCGGCCTACCTTCAAGGACCCGCGCATCCATTTCGTCATCAACTGCGCGTCGAACGGCTGCCCGATTCTGCAATCCATGACCTTTGAAGCGGCCCGCCTGGAGACGCAACTCGACGACGCGGCCAAATCGTTTCTGACCGACGCCACGCGCGGAGCGGCCTTTAACGAAAAGACCGGCGCACTGTCGGTTTCACCGATTTTCAAGTGGTACGCCGCCGATTTCGGCGATGTCGCCGCCTTCGTCGCGAAGTTCCGGCCCGACCTCGCGGGAAAAATCAAAAAAGTCGAATTTCAGGGATATGACTGGCGACTGAACGACACCGCCGGCTCGCGGTGAATCGACCGGCTTTTCCTGATTCCGGGAATAAAAGAATCGCCCCGGCGCATATTCGGCCAGTGACAGACACTTTCAACCGGAGAGAAACACTCATGAGCAGCCCTTTGAAAACCATGAAAGCCGTGGCCCTGACTGCGACGATACTCGGCGCGACGGTGATGCCCGCGTTTGCTTCCGGCGGAAGCGGCGGCGCGGTCGCCACGCCCCGTCCCGACGCGAAGGACGATTTCGTCCCCACCCGGTCGCTTCGCGGCGAACTCGTCAGGATCAGTGAAAATTCGCTGACGGTTCGTGATGCGAAGGGCAAGGAAACGACCATCGCACTCGATGGAAAAACAAAGTTCAAAACCGAGGACAAAGCGCTCTTTTCAGGAAAAGCGAAGCTGGCCACCAACGATTTCAACGCCGGACTGAACGTCCGCGTGCTGTATCGCGAGGGCGACAAAATCGCCGTCGAGGTAAAGGCGCTCAAACCGAAAAAGCCGTAGGAAAGAACCTCATGCACAATCCACATTTCTTGCGGCTCGTCGCGCGGTCGGCCCTGTTTCTCGGCCTTCTTTTGCTGGCGCTCACTGGCGTCAGTTTCGCGCAGGCGGAAACATCGCAAAAGGGTCACGGCCTGGCCTCGATCTACTTTTCGAGAAACACGGCGGACGAACGCTTCGACTTCAACGGCAACCGGACGCGCCTGACGCCCACCGGAACGCCCAACGGCGCGCTCACCAACAATTCGCTGACGTTTCAGGCGGCCTACGGCATCACCAACCGGCTGGAAGTCGAAATCCTGATTCCGATCGTTCTCAAGAGCGAGGTGCGAACCGTCGGGCTGAGCGCGCAGAACCTCATCGAACCCCGTCGCGCGGAAGCGAGCGGCATCGCCAGCGCGCGGGTGAACGTTCGCTACAACCTCGTGCGGGAACCGTTTTTTCTGACCGCGCGCTTCGGGTTCAAAAGCAGCGCCAATTCGAAAGAACTTCAGCAAACCCAGTCGCCGGTTCTTTCGCCGATTGACGAAGGGACGAACGACTTTGAATTCGCGGGCCAGATCAGCCGCCGGTTCGGGAAGTTCAAAATCGGGGGCGAGGCGGGCATCCGGATTCGCGGGAACCAGACCGACGCCGTGGTTGACAACAATCCGGCATCGCGCCGTCGCGTCACGGTGTCTCCGTCCAACGAGTTCATCTTCAACGTCCAGGCGAGTTATTCGGTGACGCGGCGGTTTTCGCTTTTACTGCTGGCCGACGGCGTCGCGCAGGGCGATTACGACACGCCCTTTCGGACCATATTCATCGGCGACGGGTTTTCGACCCGAACGGTCGGTGCCAATGGCGCGCCAACCGGTTTGACGCCCGATTTCCGCCGCCAGACGGGCCGCCAACTGTTCAAACTTGGCCCGTTCGCCAGTGTTTCCGTCACGCCCCGCACCGTCATTACCGGCGGTGTCCAGTTCGCCGCCGCGGGCCGCAACGCTCCGGCGGGGACGTTCTTCACCATCGGCGTCAGCCGCTTTTTCTAAAGTGTTTTTCGTTTGGTCCCCTTTTTCACCCGCGATCCGGTGCAAGATCGCGGGTCTTTTTTGGCCCCGATTATGAATGTACCCGTTTGTCAGCAAGGACCGCGCGAACAACGCCTGAACCTCCTGCTCTTCGCGATGCTGGGGCTCTCGCTGCCGGGTTACTGGTACGCCGGATTTCACCTGACCAACATCACCGGACCCGACGGCGTATACCGGTTTCTCGCGCTGTTCGGCTCGCTTTTCCTTTTGTACGCGGGCACGCTCTATGCCCTGTCCGCGCGTCATTTCTGCGTTTCTCCACAAACGGTGGCCTGGTTCATTCTCGCGGTGGGTGTTGGCTTTCGCGTCCTTCTGTTGCCGGCGGGTATTGCGGACGGCGTCACCGTTGCAAAGATGAAAGCCGACGTGATGGGGAGGGAAGTCGTCTACAACCGTTTTCTGATGTATGACCACGATGTCTGGCGATTCCTGTGGGACGGTCGCCAGCAGGCGATGGGCATCAATCCCTACCGATTCGCGCCAGAAAATTACTCGGAAGAGGAAATCGAGGAAAACGTCAAAGCCGCGACCATGCCGAACGAAGAGGAAATGGCGCGGATGCTGGCCGATGATCGCTGGCGCGACATCCGCGACAACATCAACCATCCCGACCTGCCGACGATCTATCCGCCAGGGCTTCAACTTTTTTTCCGGATTGTCCATCCGATTGCGCCGGGCAGCGTGCTGGTCTGGAAACTTGCCCTGTTGCTGCTCGACGTGGCCGTCGCGGGCCTGCTGCTGCTCGCGCTCCGCCGCCTGAACCTGCCGGTGTGGAAACTGGCCGTCTATTTCTGGAATCCGCTGATGATGAAGGAGGGCGTGGGAACGGGCCACGCCGACGCCCTCATGGCGCTGATGCTGGTCGGGCTGGCGGTTGCCATACTGCGCGATAAACCGCTTGAAGTCGGGGCGTGGCTGGGCGGCGCGGTGCTGGTGAAACTCGTGCCGATCATCCTGCTTCCTTTTGTCCTGACCCGAATGAAAACGAGAGGCATCGCGGTGTTCGCGCTGGTTTTGGTCGCGGGCTGCGTGCCGTTTCTCGACGCGAATGTTTCCTTCGCGGGGCTTTCCGCCTATTCGCGGGAATGGGTTTTCAATCCGGGCATCTTTGAACTCTGCCGGTGGACGACGATTGCAAGCGGATTGCCGATTGACCACACGCTGGCGGCGAAAATCATCACCGGCGTGCTCCTTCTTTCGCTGTTGTTCGTGTTCCGCAGTCATTTCGCGCTCGACGGAGCACATGTTCCCGAAACGCTTTTGCTCGCCATTGGCGGCCTGCTGTTTTTCAGCCCCGCCGTCATGCCGTGGTACTTCCTCTGGATTTCGCCGCTCGCGGCGCTCGCCGGAAGGCGGTCGTGGATTTTGTATGGCGCGTTGTCGCTCGCGTCCTATCTCATCTACGCGGACGGTTCGGGTATCGAACCCGCGCCGCGCCTGCTCTTCATCCACGGGGGCTTTTTTCTGGCCTGGATGCTCGAACAGTACTTTGGGGCGCGACGGCGCAATCCGACGTGGAAGGCGGAAACCGCATGAACCACCGCCTGAACAGACGATGCTTCATCGGGGCCGCGCTGGCGGCGGCGATCCTGCCCATACCAGTTTCGGCCAGGAACGACGCGACGTTTTCGAAATCGGAGAACACATTCATCCGGGCGCTGGCCGAGACGTTTCTACCCGGTGTCGATACCA
>JAAFHI010001062.1 GCA_013298335.1 Actinomycetota bacterium | reverse complement strand
GACGGGTTATTCCCGAGAAGAGGTCATCGGGAAAACGCCGCGCATTCTCCAGGGAACCGGTACCTTGCCGGAAACCAAAAAAATACTGAGAGAGGGCATCGCCAATTGGGAATCGTTAACGGTCGAGGTCCTGAATTACCGCAAGGACGGCACCGAATTCTGGTCCGAACTCTCAATCGTGCCACTCTTTCAGCCGGATGGTACTTGTTCCCATTGGGTTTCCGTGCAGCGCGACATCACCGAGCGGAAAAAAACCGAACGGCTGAATCAGGAATTCACGGCGACCATTCTCGCCCAGAAGGAAGAACTCGAAAGAGTCAACCTGAAGCTTCAGCAGACGGACCGGGTCAAGGCGACCTTCACGGCCATGCTCGCGCACGACATCCGGTCGCCGCTGACCTCGCTGCGGATGGCGCTTGATTTATTTCAGAACCGCCATTCCTTTTCGGAAGAGGATCTTCAGGAAGGCCTGACCGCGGCGCAGGAGAGCCTCCAGCGGGTCCTGAATCTCACCAACGACCTGCTCGAAGTGTTCCGCTCCGAAACCGACGAGGTCTTCCTGCTGCGGGGCGTCGTGTCAGCGCAGGCCTTGCTGGGCAAATGCATCCGCGAGGCGTATCTCGGGGCCCTGAGCAAGAAAGTGCATCTCGTCCACGACATTCAGGTTGATTTCCCGCTCTTTATCGGTGATGAGACGAAACTTGAGCGGGTTTTTGCGAACCTGCTGTCCAACGCCGTCAAATTCACGCCGGAAGGCGGTCGCATCACGGTTCAGGCCAGGTTGGAACCGGGTGAACCACCCTGGATGTCGGTCGAAATCAAGGATACCGGCGAAGGCATCCTGGAAGATGAACTTCCTTTCATTTTCGATCCGTACCGGCAGGCCCTGTCGAGCCAGCGGTCGCTCGGTGTCGGCCTCGGTCTCGCCATCGCCAAGCGCATCGTCACCGCCCACGGCGGCGACATCCGGGCTGCCAGCCACCGCGGCGAGGGATCGACCTTTACGGTCCGGGTGCCTCTGAAAGGGTGACGTCAAGGACCAGTCCAACACAGTCGAGAAAAACCGGTTTTCCTGCCGGGAAAAAGGGTCGTCCAGAGAGTCCGGGCGACCCCTTGACGTGTGGCGCGAGCGATTTGACCATTGGCCCTTTCGCTTCCTTTATGCCGAACACCACATAAAGGAAATTATGCGGAGTTGACCTGAAAAGCGTTTAACTGGCCAAGCAATTGTGAATGTTCACTTCGCATAATTTAAGGAAATCCACCCACTCTGACTTTGTTCCATTTTGACCTTGAGCAGGGATCGTGAAAAGGAACAAAGTGAGAGTCCACACGGGTTTCTTTACAAATACTGGACGCAGCCAACTGAAAAACTGTCCTTCCTGGTTCTTTTCAAAAATTCAGTGTACCCCCGAATTATGCGAAGTAGGCCTCGGCCCAGAAAACGCGCATTTTTAGCCTCTCAGGCCCCCGAACCCGAAAGGATCGAAATCTCGCCACTCATTCTTCACGAGCGTTCCGGCAAGGATGAGTTCCTTCAATGGAAGCAGAGGAATGCTCATCAGGGGACAGCAATCGAACTGCAATACTCTTTTGTGATAATCAGCAGACCCCAACCTGAACGACCCGCCGAAGCCCGCCTCGGTCCGGCTGGCAATAGCCGCGAACAGTGCTTTGGCTGGTCCCATGAGTTTTCTCCGGTAATGCACTTTGAAAACGATGCCTGGGGATTTGCCGATCATCCTGCTGGTTGACGATGACGACCCGACCCGGTTTCTGCTCCGAAAAATCCTTGAGCGGGAAGGGTGTCAGATCATTGACGCCAAAAACGGGGCGGCGGCGCTGAAAATCGTCGAGACGATCAGCCCTGACCTGGTTCTTCTCGATATCCAGATGCCGCTCGTGGACGGCATCCAGACCTGCGTCCAGTTACGCCTGCAACCCAACACCCGCCAGACCCCGATTCTGATGCTGACCGGGATCACCGAAGACGCAGCCATCGAAAGGGCTTTTTCGGTGGGCGCCACCGACTTTCTGATGAAACCGCCGAATATGGTCGCGCTCCGGCATCGGGTCGCCC
>JAAFHI010000261.1 GCA_013298335.1 Actinomycetota bacterium | reverse complement strand
GACATCGAGACGCTCTTTCACGAATTTCACAAGATGGTGAAGGGCGAACTCGACGTCGAAAAGGAAACCAACCACCTCGGGAAGCTCGCCATGTTCGCCAACGTGAGCAATTACCCGGTGCGCGTGAAGTGTGCGAGCCTGCCGTGGCACGCGATGCACAACGCGCTCGAACAGAAACAGGTCCCGGTCTCGACCGAATAGCCGTTTCACTTTCCAAAAAGTCCGAACGCCGCGAATCCTCACCGGTTCGCGGCGTTCGACTTTTCGTTGACGGCAATTTCGTAGGCCCGTTTCAGGGCGAAGCTGACCATCCATCCGATTTCGGAGTTCTGTCCGACCCAGTGCCGGACGGTTTTCTCGAATTCGGGAATCACGATCTCCTGCCGTTCCCAGCCGAGCCCCCGCAGGCGGACCACGATCTGGCTCAGGATTTCATTGAGCCATTTGACGCGATCGACCTTTTCAGCTTCCGGCAGGTCTTCGTTCTGGATGGTCACGCGAACGGCCTCGGTCAGATCGAGCGCGAAGAACTGATAGAAACTGCGTTTCTGTTCGAGGTCGAGCAACTGGACGGCCTCGCTGAATGTTCCGCTCATTGTCCGCTCACCGGTCGGGCCATCAGGAAATCTTCCTGCGGGTCGTCGCCGAACTGGAAGATTTCCTCGCCGACGATTTCAAACCCCCACTTGCGATAAAACGCCACGGCGCGCGGGTTCTGTTTCCACACGCCAAGCCAGATCGTGTCGAAGTCGCGGCTGCGTGCGATATCGATGACGGCCTGCATCAGCGCCGGTCCGACGCCCTGTCCGTGCCATTCCTTCCCGGCGTAGAGCCGCGCGATGCCGATACCCCGTTCGCCGCCGACTTCGGACGGGTGCGGTCCGGTTTTGAGCTTGATGTATCCCGCCGGAACGCCGTCGATTTCGGCCACGCGGTAGATCAGCGACGGATCGGCCAGTTCGCGCGCGATGACGTCGGGGGCGAAGTACTCGCGCAGGTAAAAGGCCATGTTCTCCGGCGTGTTGTAGGCGGCGTAGGTATCGGTAAACGTCCGCGCGCCGAATTCCGCCAGCATCGGGCCGTCTTCCTGGGTGGCCGGGCGCATGTGTATGTCGAGGTTCTTGTTCATTGGGTTTCCGGGGTTGGTGAAATCAGACACCTGACGTCGGATTCAGACTTTCAAGCCGGGCGTTGGCTTCATTGAGCCGCTTGGTCAGGTCGGAAACGATCCGCTGCTGCTCGGTATTTTTGCGGGCCGCCTGCATGCGTTCGGCCTTGAGCGTGTCTTCGAGGTGGCGGATGGTCTCGATCTGGTGGGCGAAGGTGTCGCGCATGCGGTCCATCTCGAAGGTGCGAACGGGAAAGAGCTTCATATGGGCCGCAGCCGCCCGCAATTCGGCGGAACGGTCCGGCGGCGGGCCGTTTTTGAATTCCGCGATGACTTCCGCATAGGTTTCGAGCAGGTGGTCGATGGTCCGGTCGAGCGTGGCTTCCGTACGGACCCGGTTGCTCACCTGGGCCGCATCGGTCGGGTCATAGTGCGCGATGCGTTCAAGCAGACCTTCAAGCGTCAACGGGTCAGTCAGGCCCCGAATGCCAAAGTTCAATCCGCGCAGCCGGTCGAAATCCGCGGACGACACCATCGGTCCGAAGGTTGCACCTTCGTAGAGGATGGTCGCCGCCCCGACGGCCATGGATTCGAGCGCGGCCCGCCCTCTGGCGAAGGAGAGGTCGTAGTTGCCGAGGATGTTTTCCGGGATGGCATGCCCGGTGCCGAAGTTCTGTCCGACCACGTCGAGCCAGATGTTCGATTGCTTGCAGGCGGCCCGGATCACCTTCAGCATTTCGTCTTCACGGGCATAATTGCTGAACAGAACCGCCTTGGCCGGTTGCGGTGGCAACGGATCGGGACGGGCGTGAAACCGTTTGGTGTCCACGAAGTTGTACAGAATCCGAACCTTCTCTTCCGGAATGGCCGCTTCGAGCACGAGCCGGTCGCGACAGACTTCATCCACCGCGACATAGCGCCCGATGCGCGGGAAGACGAGCGGCGATTCCTCCCACGGCAGCCAGCCGTGACAGTAGGAAACCGCCGGCGTGTCGGGGAAGTGCATCAACGCGGTCAGCGTGTCGAGATGGTGGTGCCCGTGGATGATGTCCGGTTTGACCGAAACGGTTTCGAGCCGGTCAATGACCGGAACCGTGGCATTCCGAAGTTCCTCCGCAACCATGCCGAGCTTGGTGCTGTAGGCAATCGGGCGGTGGCCGCGGCGGAGCAACGCAAGCGCAATGTCACGGATGTAGAGCTCCGAACCGGCGCGTAGGTCGAGGGTATTGTTGGTCAGTAATATGGTGAGGCTCATCGGGCGAAATCATGCGTGTAATTGCGCAGTGCCTTCAAGAGCGGAACGATGTGGTCAGAGAACCGGACGATGCGATTGTATCGTCCCATCACATGAAAATTGTGATTTGGTGACCGAGGGGAGTGACTTCACGGTGGAAAATGGAGGTTTTGCGTTGGAAGACGGAGGTTTTACGTTGGAAGACGGAGGTTTTACGGTGGAAGACGGAGGTTTTACGTTGGAAGACGGAGGTTTTACGGTGGAAGACGGAGGTTTTACGTTGGAAGATGGAGGTTTTACGTTGGAAGATGATGGTTTTGCGGTGGAAGGCGGAGGTTTTACGGTGGAAGACGGAGGTTTTACGTTGGAAGATGGTGCTTTGACAGTGGCAAACGGTGGTTTCGCGATGGAAAATGGTCTTTCAACAATTGAGGATGGCAATTCAGTTACGGGGGGTGACGGTGTCTTTCCCGTTAGCCTTTTCGGAAGTGTCCCGGTCGGCAAGCGCGCGACGGACGGCGAGAAGGCGTGCCCGAAACAGGGCGATTTTGCGCGCCCGGAGGATTTCTTCCGACGGCCCTTGTTCATTTGAACCGAGTGCCGCATACCACAGTCCATAAAGCGCCTGGGATTCCGGGCAGTCCACCCGTTCTTCAAGAGAACGAAGATCCTTCACATTCATATCGGAAGGCATGTCGGAAACCGCGGCGAGGCGTTCACCCAGAAAGACATTGAGTTTCTGGTTCGGCAGTGATTCGACGATTGAAAGAAGTTCGTCGGGAATCGGTTCGTCATTCGGAATCCGATGCAGGGTCGCGATCAATCGGGCTTTCTGGGATTTTGAAAACAGCGAATCACGTTTGGCACCCCATTTCGCGATGTAGGTGAGCGTGTTGGAAATCGTCCGGGATTCGGCCTTCTCGCCGGCCCGATCGTTGGCATCTTCTTCGTCCGGGTGGGCGTCGGGATTGCGCCGATCCTGTGTTTCCTGATTGAGCCTGTTCAGAATGTCGCTTGCCATGTCCGTGTTGGCCGGGTCTTCGACTCCCGAAACCAGAAGCTCGATGATTTCCTTGGGGTTTGTGTCGGGATTCTCGGCGATGGTGACGAAGTTTCGAATCCATTCCACTTTGCGGTCGAGGGTGCCCGGATTCAGTTCGTTGGCTTGCGCCATCTGGAGTTTGAAGGGAGAAGGCTGATCGCCCTCTTCGGTCTCCCGGCTCAAAAAGACGAGAATCCGGTTTCCCGGCTTGAACATGCCGTACTCGCCGTTTGAAATGGTTTGTTTTATCGAGATTCGGGACGTGGGAAGGTTGCCTTTCGCGGTCGTGATGACGTCCAGCGGGATGGTCTCTTCGAAATCCGAATCACCCTCTTCCGTTTTTCGTGGCTGGAAGTCCCCAACGGAAACGAGGGCAATCGCATCGGCTGCAAAAATTCCCGACAATGGGGACAAAGGAGTGAGACATACCGAACCGGATGTTGAAAACTGAATGAAGACCGAATGGCGATAGACCTCCGTTCGCCAGGACGTTCCCGCCCCGAGTGTTCGATAGGAGTTAAAGATGCCCCGTTCCTCCCCGACAAAGAGGTGATAATTGCCCGGTTGGAGATTCGAGAAAGAAAATTCGCCGCGGTCGTTTGTCGGAAGCTGGTTGAACGCCCCGGTTTCCTCAAGGATCAGCGTGACCGCCACACCCGGCATCGGGTTTCCGTCTTCATCCCGAACAATCCCGGAAGCCGTCGCCGTGGTGCCTCCCTCGTTGGTTTCGGTTTCTTTTGGTTCGGGCAGTGCCTGCGAGGCTTTTCGTTGGCGTTCGAACATTTTTCGAGCCGCTGAATCCTTTGGGAGTTTGGTCAGCCAGTCCGGATCGGGTTGCTGTGCCAGTACGGTTCCCGACATTCCCAAAAACAGCGCAAGCGAAACGCCCGCAATCGGGAGCGAACGACCACGGGGACGGCCCGGCGGAAGAACCGTCGGGAGAAAATCATCCGCCGTGAGCATGCGCCCGTGCGGGTCGCGGGTGATGCGTCCGCAGAAATTGCCGCCGGTCACGAGGGAGATGGCTTCGATCTGTTTCAGCGTCAATCTGGAAAGGTCGTGGACGTTTTTGTCGCACTGGGCGCAGTGGCGACTGCCATTGTCGCCCTGCATCGCATTCCATGGAACGGTGCAGGGCGATGCGACTGACAATGTGGCCGGATCGAACGTCGTTTTCTTCACGGCGAACCTCGCGCGGATTCGGATTTTCGGGATATTGGAATTGAACGCCCGAAATGGCGGACGTTCCTTTTATTCCACCGGAATCTTCGCGGCGGCGGCCTCGACGATGGCGCGCTGCTCCGCCAGCCTCAACTCCCGGCCCCTGGCGGCGATGGAAAGAGCCGACTTCCGGTCGCCCGCGCGGACGGCTTTTTCGATGAACAGCGCATAAGTTTCTCCCGTGTTCTCAAATTCTATGATTTGCGCCGCCAGCTTGTCCGCTTCTTCAGTCCGACCGGTTCCGACGAGCGATTCATAGATACCCGACCAGCCGGAAATCAGATTCCGGCGGATGATTTGAAAGGTCTTCTGTTTGTCTCCATTTGGGACCTTCTTTTCGTAGATCGCCTTTGTCCGTTCGTAGGTTGAAATGCCTTCGGTGATTCTTCCCATCGGGTCGGGGATGAATTCGAGGGCATCGGTGTACCGTCTGGCGTTGACCAGCAGTTCCATGACTTCAACGGACAATTGTTCTCGACTTTTTTGGGCGCGGGTGTCACCGGTTTTCAGTGAGTCATAGAGTTTCAGGCTCGCTTCCCGTTCCTTGAGGGCGCGGTTGAGCGCTATGAAATCGTTGAGGGCCGGTTGTTCAGCCGTTCCCGACAGGATTTTATTCCCGGCTTCTTCCCGCCGCTTGACCATCGCGTCGCGCGCCGGGGGATACCGTTTTGCAAGCTGAAGGATGTAGGCCACCAGAAACGAACCGCGGACGCCGATGAAGGCCGGGTCTTTGGCCACGCCGTTGTCGTAGCACCAGAGATATTCCTCAAGGGCTTTCGCGTCGTCGCCCTTCTCGGCGAGTGCCTGGGCATAGGTCATCCGGCGTTGCGGGTCGTCTTCATGTCCCTTCAGGTCTTCGCGCGCGAGGGACGCGGAATCCTTGCCGGAGAGATAGGCGACGGCTTTTTTGAGGAATCGTTCGGGCGGGTGATAGCCGATGATGCGGTCGAGGACGGTGCCGTCGGCCCTGATGAAGACCATCGTGGGATAGGCGCGTACGCCGTAGCGCTGGGCGAGAGCAACTTCCTTTTCCGCGTCGATTTTCAACGGAACGGTGTTGATTTCGAGCCACTTCGTGACCTTCGGGTCGCGCCAGGTCGTCTTGTCGAGCATTTTGCAGGGGCCGCACCAGGTCGCGAAGAAGTCGATGAA
>JAAFHI010000424.1 GCA_013298335.1 Actinomycetota bacterium | reverse complement strand
ATCCCCGACCCCTTTGCCTTTCCTGCCTGATCCCTGATTCCTGTCCCCTGATCCCTGTTTTCAATCCAGGGCAAAGAAACTCCGGATCCGTTCCAGAAAGTGGCTTTCGTTGTGTTTCATCCGGGCCTGCTTGGTGGCTTCGTCGAGGTCCTCAATGACGGATTCGAGTTCGAGTTTGCGTTTGGCGAGGATGCGCGAAATGTCGTCGGTGATTTCAGGACGGTTTTCGAGAATGCTCTGAAATGCTTCCTTGTCGAGTTTGAAGCATTCGCAGTCGTCGAGGGCGAAAACCGTGGCCGCGCGCGCTTCTCCGGTCAGCAACGACATCTCGCCGAATACTTCACCCCGGCAGAGTTGCCGGACTTCCCGTTCGAGCGCGCCGGTTTTGCCGATTTCGGCGGCGTTGGCGGCCACCCGCACTGACACGCACCCCTTTGTCAAAATGTAGAGCCAGTGGCCGACCGCGCCCTGTTTCGTGATGGTTTCGCCCGCCGCGAACGGCGCGACCACGATTTCGCGCGCGAGTTCGGCGAGTTCCTCGTCCTTCAGCGTGTGGAAGAGTTCGACCCCGCGCAGCGCTTCGACCCGGCTGTTGATTTCGGCGACTTCCTTCCGCGCCGCGCGCTTGCGGTTTTCCTCGGTCATGAAAACGGCGTGGGCGGGCAGCGAGAGGGTGATGCCGGCGCGTTTCAACGCGAAGAAAACCCGCACCCGCACCGCCGAGTCGGTCGGGTCGTCAACCGCGAAATCGGTGAGCCAGTAACGCACGGCGTACTGACAGTAACTTTCCTTGAAATCCATCAGGATGACGTTCGGCGGCGGGGTGGCGGCGACGTTGTCGATCGGGGCCGAGCGCAGCGCGTCGGTCACGCACTGGATGACCTCGTTCGGACTGAACCGGAAGTCCACGTTGAAATAGACCCACCGGCGCGTCTGGAGCGGCTGGTCCGCCCGCAGCCCGAAAATGGTCACCATTCCCTTGACGAGCTGGCTGTTCGGGATGAGCACCGTGTCCCAGTTGCGGGTCTCGATGGAGGTCTGCCGCCAGCGGATTTCGCGGACTTTTCCGTTGTACTGGTCAATCTTGATCCAGTCGCCGACCCGGACGCGCTGTTCGAGTTGAAGAGCCAGTCCCGCGAGCGTGTTGCCGAGGGTATCCTGCATCGACAGACCGATGACGGCGGTAATCACTGCGGACGTCGCGATCAGCCCGGAAATGTTGAAGTTAAGTGCGCGGGTCAGCGCGAAAATGGCGAAAACATACGCCGCGAAAATCGAGATGTCGCGCGCAATGGTCGGAATCCGGAAGGGCAGGCGCGGGCCGAGTCCCTCGAACAGCAGCAGCGCCGAGACATTGATGAGCGTCGCGAAGTACAGAAAATCGCCGATGACGCGGACGTACCCCGCCGCCCCCGGAAATCCCGAAAACACCAGAATCGCGGTAATCGGCAGCGACAGCAGGTGCAGAAGGAAGATGATGACGTTGGTGCGAACCAGACCGCGGTTGCGCGCGACGTACCGGAAGGTCAGAAACGACAGCGCGAGCACCGTGATTTCGCTGACGAGGAATTTCTGCGTCGCCATTTCCTGACCGAATGCGTTCAAGAAATCCGCGAACCCCGCGCGGAAATTGAGAATCGAGAATTGAGAAGTGAGAAGTGTCGGAATGGGCATGGCGGAGAGGCGGTAATCTCTTCCGGGTGGGATGGGTGGGCTTTTTGAGTTTTCACGATGCGTAACACTGCCCGCGAAAATTCTCAATTCTCAATTCTGCATTCTCAATTGTTTTTTCAGGCGTTGCCGGGTCGAACCGGTCGGGAACATCCGGTGATTGAATTTTTGTGGCGGTTTCCCCGGATTCCCCTCGCAGATTCGCTCCATCCGGGGCTGACAATCTTTCGCCCGCCCGGCGGGCTATCAATCCGGTCAAGCAATCGTCACCCACAAAATCCGCTGAAGCCGGAATCGAGAATTCTCAATTCTCAACTCTCAATTCTCAATTGTTTTTTCAGGCGTTGCCGACGGCCTTCGTGATGGTGATGCCGTAGGTTTTGCACTTCGCGTAGAGGCTGGGGCGGCTGATGCCGAGTTCGTTGGCGGTCTTGGTGACGTTGCCGGTGTGCCGACGGAGCGATTCGGCGATCATGCGGCGTTCGATTTCGGCGACCGCGTCGGCGATTTTCAGCGGCAGGCTGGATGAGGTGAAGATGACCTCGCCTTCGCCGGTCGGGCGCGGGTCGAGCGTTCGCCGGGGCGTCTGGGCCGTCAGGCTGAAATCCTCCGGCATCAGGACCGCGTCATTTTCGGCGAGCGCGACCACCCGTTCGATTTCATTCCGCAACTGACGGACGTTCCCGTGCCAGTCGTGTACGACCAGGGCCGCCAGCGCCGTTTCGGACAGCGACACGCGCTTGTGACTGCGTTCCATGCCTTCGCGGAAGAAGGTCCGGATGAGGATCGGCAGGTCGGAGCGGCGTTCGCGCAGCGGCGGCAGCGCGATGTTGAGTACGTTCAGCCGGTGGTAGAGGTCTTCGCGGAAGGCCTTGCGCTCGACTTCGCGGGCGAGTTCGCGGTTGGTGGCCGTGATGACGCGGACGTCCACCGTCACGGCGCGGTCGGCTCCGACCGGATGGACTTCGCGTTCCTGAAGAAACCGCAGCAGTTTCGGCTGGAGATGGAGCGGCAGTTCGCCGATTTCGTCGAGAAACAGCGTTCCGCCGTCGGCGGCGCGGATGACGCCGAGCGCGTCCTTGTCGGCCCCGGTGAACGAGCCTTTTTTATGGCCGAAGAGCTGGCTTTCGGCGAGTTCTGCCGGGACGGCGGCGCAGTTGAACGCGATGAACGGTTTTTCCCGCCGCAGCGACGACCGGTGAATCGCCTGCGCGACGACTTCCTTGCCGGTGCCCGATTCGCCGGTGACGAGCACGGTGACGCTCGATTCCCGGATTTTGAGAATCCGGTTGGCGATTTCCTTCATTGCGGGCGATTCGCAGACGAGGCCGAGTTCCGAGGAGGTTTCCGCGTCAATCTGGAAATCGACGGTTCTTCGCGCGATGGCGGCTTCGGCGACGGCGTTGCGCAGAAAACAGAGTTCGGAACACAGGCGGGAAAGTTTGATGAGCGGGGCGAAGCGCGCTTCCGCCGAGGCCCGGGCGTTGCCGACGAAGAGCCACAGTCCGCGGACGGTCTTGAATGGTCCTTTTCCTTCCAGTCGCCAGAGCGGTTCAAACTGGATTCCCGAATCGAAGGCCGAGCCGTTGAGAATTCGCCGGTGCAGCAGGGCCATGAGATCGGCGGCGCTTTCGGCGTCCACGCCGCGCCGCACGAGCAGCAGCGGCGTCCCGTCGGACTGCTCGACGAAGATCGCGGAATCGGTTTCGAAATCGGTGGCGAGCAGCGCCGAGAGTTCGCGTCCGAGGGCTTCGAAGGTCGTGGCGGAGGCGACGAGCCGTTCGATGCGGAGCGCGTCCACGCCGGGGACGTCCTGCGCGGTAATCGGCGTCCGGCGGGCGAGATCGACGAGCGCGGATTCGGAGGCGACGACATGCGGCATCGCGCCGAGGCGGCGGAAGAGTTCGATCGCGCTTTCGAAGTGCATCCGCGGGCGGGTGATGTCGATGCCGGGGCCGTGGGCGCCACCGGCGTCGAAGTGCGCGATGGCGGCGCTCCAGGTGAAATCGAGCGATTCGAAGACGGCGATGGCGCGCGTCAGCAGCGAGAGCCCGGTGACCGAATCGTTGCGGGCGAAGGCGAGGCGTCCGCCGATGCGGTCGGCCAGCGCCTGAAGCAGCCGGTTCGCCTGCTGTGACGCGAGGTGCTCGGCCTGCCGGTGACATTCGCGGGCGGCGTCGAGTTCCTGGCGTTCAAGGTGGGTTTCGGCGAGGCGCAGCAGCGCGTAGGTCGTTTTCGTCGGGTGCTGGACCTTGAGATACAACTCGCGGCTGACGCTGAAATGCTCGAACGCCTCGTCGAACTGCCGGTTGAGAAAGGCGGTTTCGCCGAGCGCGTCGCGGCAGTCGGCTTCGAGCGATTTCGAGCCGTTCTGGGCCGCCAGCATCATGGCTTCGGCGAGGCGCAGGCGGGCTTCGTCGAAGCGTCCGCGGCGGGCCGAAAGCCGTCCGAGCGTGACCAGCGCCGAGCAACGGACGCCCGGTTCGCCGTCCCCCAGAAGATAGGTCACCTGTTCGAGCAGCGTTTCCGCCTGATCCCAGTTGCCGGTGGCGAACCTGACCTCGGCGAGATTCCGGTAGCCGTTGGCGAGCAGGCGCGGGTCGTTGGTCCCCATCCAGTAATCGAGGGCGCGTTCGTGGGTGAGCAGGGCGCGTTCGATCTGGCCGCGTTCGAAGGCAATGACCGCCTGGCAGGCGTGAAGGTGGCCGAGCAGCGTCTGGGCGAAGGTCGTGGAGGATTTCGACGAGGAATTCAGCGCGTGGATGCCGCGCTCGGTGACCGACCAGGCTTCCTCGATTTTTCCGATCAGGTTGCAGACGTAGGCGAGCGACCAGCA
>JAAFHI010000119.1:5962-7819 GCA_013298335.1 Actinomycetota bacterium | reverse complement strand
CCGGACCAAACCGGAGGGACGGTTCATCAAAAGCGCGGACAGCAAGCTCCTGGCCGCCGCGCTCGGCGACCGCTTCGAGTGGCGCGTGGATCTTTCGGAAGGATTGCGGCGGATGGTGAAATGGTACGACCTCACTTTCCGGAACGCCACGGCCTGAAATCATGAAAATCAGTGTTTCCCTCGTTTCCACCATCCTCAATGATCGGGGTGGCGCCGTTCAGCTTCTCGCCGATTTGTCCGCCCAGACCCGTTTCCCCGATGAATTCGTCGTTCTCGACGGCGGTTCGCGCGACGGCACCTACGAATACCTTCAGGAACGGGCCAAAGACCTCCCGTTTCAGCTCGTCGTGCTTCAGGAAAAGGGCGCGAACGTCTCGCGGGGCCGCAACCTCGCCATCGAACACGCCGCCAACGACGTCATCGTGACCACCGACTTCGGCTGCCGCCTCGAACCGCGCTGGATGGCCGAACTGGTCGCGCCCTTCGAACGTGATCCGTCGGTCGAAATCGTCAACGGAACGTGGCGCATCCGTGACGAGGACGTGCAAACCCCGGTCCAGTGGGCCGAATGGGCACTCTCGAACGGCAAACTCGAACTCATCGCGACCGAAACCTGCCTCGCCTCGACCCGGTCGCAGGCATTCCGCAAGCAGGTCTGGCGGGATTTCGGACGGTTCCCCGAGGATCTGAGCCTTGCGGGCGACGATACGATTTTCAGCGCCTGGATCGTGACCGCGGGGCGGAAAATCGCCGCCGCGCCGGAAGCGGTCTGCTACTGGCACCGGTTCAATACGCTCAAACCCTATCTGAAGGAAGCTCGCCGCAACTTTCGCGGCTGCGGCGAGGGCATGTTTCTCTTCAGTTTCGGAGTCCTGGTCGGCATTTCGGTCGTCCTCGAACTCGGCAGCCTCGCGCTGGTCGCCGCCACCGGCATCGGCTTCTTTTTCGGCTGGCCGTGGTGGCTTTTCGCGGCGGCGGTGCTGATCGCCGGGTTCTTCTGGCTGCGCCGCGCGCGCCGCTGGCTGCGGGCGGTGGGTTATCTCCGGCAGGCGGGGAAGGCCGCGCACGCGCCGTGGGTCGCCGCCTTCGAACTCGGCACCCGCCTCTATGGCGTGGTCGGGTTCTGGGAGGGCTACCTGCACGGATTCCGCCATTGCCAGGCCTGCCGCCAGCAGGTGCTGGACCTCAAAATCAGTCGGTGGTGAGGCAGTGTTCCCGCTCTGATCGGGAAACGCCTTCGGGTACAAACCATGCGTTTCGGAATCGTCGTCACGACCATTCATGACGGCAACTTCATCAATGAATACCACGCGCAGTTCGCCGCCCTCGGCGGGCTCGCGGACGTGCGGTTCTACGTCGTGGGCGATGTCAACACGCCCCCGGCCTGCGCCGCCGAGGTCGAACGGTATTCCCGCATGGGCCTGCCGTGGCAGTACCTCACCCCGGACGATCAGACCGAATTCCTCAAACCCTTTCCCGAACTGGCCGCCGAGATTCCGTGGCGGTCCGACAATCGCCGCAACGTCGGTTTTCTGATGGCCTACCGCGACGGGTGCGACGTGATGATTTCCATCGACGACGACAACTACCCCGTCGCCGGTTCGGATTTTCTGGCCGGACACGACCTCGTCGGAAAAACCGTCGAACGCCCGGTCGCCCTCGGCCACGCCGGATGGTTCAATCTCTGCGACCTGCTCGACATCGAATGCCCGGCGTTCGGGGCGGGTAAAGGCATTTTCCCGCGCGGATTTCCCTACGGACGGCGGGACGGGCGGTGCGGAACGCTTTCCGAAACGGTTGAAGGCGGGAAGGTTGCGGTCAACATCGGTCTCTGGACCGGCGATCCGGATGTTGACG
>JAAFHI010000119.1:0-5952 GCA_013298335.1 Actinomycetota bacterium | reverse complement strand
GGCGTCGGATACCTCCTCGACGCCAGGGCGGCGACCCCGATCAACACGCAGAACACGGCCATCCTCCGGGAAGCGCTTCCGGCGTACTACTACGTGAAAATGGGCGTCCCCGTCGGGGGGATGACGCTCGACCGCTACGGCGACATTTTCAGCGGGTACTTCCTCCAGATGGCGGTTCGCGCCGTCGGCCACCGGATTGCCGTCGGGCATCCGCTGGTCGAGCACCGCCGCACGCCGCACGACCTGTTCAAGGACCTCTGGCACGAACTGGCCGGAATGAAACTCGTCGAGGACCTGCTTCCGATCATCGAAACACCCCTCACGCCGACCGCCGACTACGGCACGGCGGCGCTCGAAATCGCCGACCGGCTGGGGCCGTGGGCGGCGGCGCAGAGCGGATTTCTGTGGAGCGATGACCTCCGGGCCTACTTCCGGACGGTCGCGCGCAATCTTGGACTCTGGGTGGATGCATGTCGGCAACTCGGCTAGAAG
This sequence comes from Actinomycetota bacterium, assembly GCA_013298335.1. Lineage (GTDB taxonomy): Bacteria > Acidobacteriota > Blastocatellia > Chloracidobacteriales > Chloracidobacteriaceae > JAAFHI01. Next base: position 5,460 of record JAAFHI010000119.1, on the reverse strand, counting down.
CGTCCCTCGTGACGACCGTCCTGAACGACCGGGAGGGGTGCGTCGTTTTCTTTGAAAGAATGGATGCCCAGACCGCGCAACCCGCCGAAATCGTGATTGTGGACGGCGGCTCGACCGACGGAACGTGGGAATTTCTGCTCGAACGGCAGGCCGAACGGGGCCCGGCGGTCCGGCTGCTTCAGGAAAAGGGCTGCAACGTGGCGCGGGGAAGAAACCTCGCCATTGACCTCGCCCGGTTCGACCTCATCGTCTCGACCGACGTCGGCTGTGAATGGGACCGCGAATGGTTTGCGGAACTCGCCCGACCGCTGGTGGACGACCCCGACTGCGAAGCCGTCATGGGAAGCTGGGCGGTGCGGACCGGCGATCTCGCTACCGTCTGGGCGAAAGTCGAATTTGCGCTGCTCGATGCGCCGAAAATGCGGGCCGAGAAGGATTCGCTGGCGTCGTCGCGGGCGATTGCCTACCGGAAAACGCTCTGGGAACGCATCGGCGGGTATCCGGAAGACCTGACGCTCGCGGCGGACGACGTGGTTTTCGGGATTCTGCTCCACGCCAAAACCAAAAGCGTCGCGGCAGCAGCAACCCCCCGGTGTTTCTGGGAACGGCTGACGACCCTGCGCCGGTTTGCGAAGGAATCCCGCCGCAACGGCCTCGGTGTCGGGGAAGCGGGCATCTGGCTCAACTACGGCGTGCTGGTCGGCGGACGGCTGGCGGCGGAAATGACCCTTCCGGTGTTCGGTCTGTTGCTCGCCGCCGTCGAGTGGCTGGTCTGGCGGCGGGTTCCGGTGGCCGGAACGGTGTGCCTCGGCATCGGGCTGTTGCTGATCGCGGCGCGGATTGCACGGCTCCGGCCCGCCATGAGACGGTTCGCCGCGAGCGGCGGGTCCGGCGCATTCTGGCGGGTGACGGTGTTTGAATACGCGGTAAAGTACGCCGGGGTCATGGGCTACTGGAACGGCTACCTGACCGGCGGTCGGCGCTGTGCCGAAACCCGGTCGCGGTTGCGGGCGGCGGGCGTGCCGAAGTGGTAGTCACGACTGGTTTCGCGCCATGTATATATTAGGATCGCGCGCGTACGATGAATGGGTCTTCAAAGTTCCGTGACGCGAAGTGGTCCGGCGGGAAGCCGGTCGCCGGACGATGACGATAGTTTTTACCTGTTCAGAGTCCCCCGCTTCAGCGGGGAAAAGAGCATCAGTTGGGCGAAGTTTCAGGTGTTCCCGTCCGTTTTTTACGTGAAAAACAAAACGGTTTCTCCCCGCTGAAGCGGGGAACTCTGAACCAAGTCGATAGTTTTTTCAGGAAGTGGATTGAATTCGTATGGGCACGGTCCTCATTTCGGGCGTCGCCGGTTTTCTTGGACGCTACATCGCGCGTGACTTCGCATCGAAGGGGCACCGGGTGATCGGCGTGGACGGAAGTTCGCCGGAAAATGCGCCCCTCGCGGATCTCGCCGCGTATCACTCGCTGCGGCTGCCGAATCCGGGGCTGGGGCCGATTCTGGCGGAACTGCAACCGGAAGTCTTCGTTCACTGCGCGGGTCGGGCTTCGGTTGGGCTGTCCATTTCCAATCCCGAAGCCGATTTTTCGGTCAATGTCGGCATCACCTTCGACGTACTGAGCACGATCCGGAAAAACGCCCCGAACTGCCGCTTCGTGTTTCTGTCGAGCGCTGCCGTCTACGGCAATCCGGCCACGCTGCCGATTCGCGAGGACGACCCGCTCAATCCGGTGTCGCCCTACGGATTCCACAAATGGCAGGGGGAACTGCTATGCCGGGAATTCTCCGAGGTGTTCGGTGTGCCGACGGCGGCGCTGCGCATCTTTTCGGCCTACGGCGTGGGACTCCGGCGACAGGTCGTGTGGGACCTCTGCCGGAATCTGCTCACCCGTCCGAGCCTGACGATTCAGGGCACCGGCAACGAAAGCCGCGATTTCATCCATGCCTCGGATGTGGCGCAGGCCGTGGAAGTGATAGCGTTCCGCGCGCCGATGAAGGGAGAATCCTACAATGTGGCCACCGGTCACGAGGTTTCCATCGCGGAACTCTCGACGCAGTTGATGAACGTCCTCGAACTCAAGCGCCCGGTCGATTTCGATCAGGTGGTGCCCGCCGGAACGCCCCGCAACTGGCGAGCCGATGTGACGCGGCTTGAGGCGCTCGGTTTTCGACCCGCCGTTTCCTTTGAAAACGGCATCCGGTCATTCGCTCCCTGGTGTCGGGCGGAGCTGGGACTGATTCCCGGCGCGTCCCGAACCGACGTGAGCTGACCTCCAATTCCGTTTTTTTTCGGCTTCTTGATGAAACTTCTCTATCATCTGCCGGTCAGTTTTGGTGGTCTGGCCGACTACGCACACGAACAAGCCAATGCCCTCGCCGACCTCGGCGTCGAGGTTCATCTGCTCTGCCCGCCGGAATTTCCGACCGGACGGGGCGAACGCTATCGCCCGGTCAAGATTCTGCGCGACATGCGTCCCCCCAAGCCGATTCCGTCGCGGGCGCTGAAGGCGGTTCACTACACCCGGACGATGACCGACAACTTCCGGACTTTTGCGCAACAGATCGTCAGCGGAAACTTCAAACACGTCCTGATGGGGTCCTATATGGAATACCTGTCGCCTTTGTGGGCTTACCGGCTGCGAAAGCTGGCCCGGAACGGCGTGGTATTCGGCGCGGTCGTGCATGAGCCGGTTCGCGACTTCGTGTTCGGTCCGCTCTGGTGGCATCGCCATTCCATCGCCGCCGGATATTCGTTCCTGCGCGAAGCCTTCGTCCACGAAGTCATCGAACTCGATACGGTCAAGCAGTTTCCCGGCCTCCGCACGACGGTCATTCCCTACGGTACGCACCAGTTTCCGCCCGCACAGGTGGACCGCGCGACCACCCGGGCCGAACACGGCATTCCGCAGGATTCGCCGATGCTGCTGGCCTTCGGTCATATTCGCGACAACAAGAATCTGGACCTCGCCATCCGCGCGATGGCCGACCATCCGCGGGTTCAACTGGTGATTGCCGGAAAGGGACAGGCGGCGAGCCAGAAGCCGATCGAGTTTTACCAGCGGCTGGCCGAAGAAGTCGGGGTGGCGGATCGCTGCCGGTGGGTCGTCGAATACATTTCGGAAGAAAATGCGGCCAACCTGTTCGAAGCCGCCGACGCGGCGCTGCTGACCTACAGCCGGACCTTCCGTTCGGCCAGCGGCGTTCTGAGCGTGGCGGCCAACTACCGCAAGTTCTGCCTCGCCTCGGCGGGCGCGGGGTCGATGGCGAGTCTGGTCACGAAATACAACCTCGGCGTGTGGGTCGAGCCGGACGACCTCAAGTCGCTTTCCGCCGGCATGGGGCAGTGGCTTTCATCGCCGCCGGTTCCCGACTGGGACCGCTACTTCGCCGAAAATTCCTGGAATCTGAATGCCCGGATCATCTTGAACCGCCTGTTCGGGGCTTCGCTGCCGGACTGACGCATGGGGGCGACCGCCATTATGAAAAAAGCGCTGGTATGCGGCATTTCCGGGCAGGACGGGACCTACCTTGCGCGTTTGCTGCTCGAAAAAGGCTATGAAGTCTTCGGGACGTCGCGCGACGCCCAGATGGCGACCTTCGACAACCTCCAGCGGACGGACATTCTCGACCACATCCGGATCGAGTCGATGGCCCCGACCGACTTCCGGAGCGTCCTTCAGGTCATGACGAAGGTGAAGCCGGACGAGGTCTACAATCTGGCCGGGCAGAGTTCGGTCTTTCTGTCGTTCGAGCAGCCGGTCGAAACCCTCGACAGCATTTCGATGGGCACCCTGAACCTGCTCGAAGCGATCCGGCTCATGGACGCGCCGGTCAGGTTCTATAACGCCTCTTCCGGCGAGTGTTTCGGCGATACCGAGCCTGCGGGCGCGACCGAGCAGTCACCGTTCCGGCCCCGCAGCCCCTACGCGGTGGCAAAATGCACGGCCTACTGGGAAGTCGCGAACTACCGGGAAGCCTACGGACTGTTTGCCTGTTCGGGTATCCTGTTCAATCACGAATCGCCGCTGCGTCCGCCTCATTTCGTGACCAAAAAGATTGTCTCCGCCGCCTGCCGCATCGCGAAGGGAAGCGGTGAAAAGTTGAAACTGGGCGACATCGCGGTCGAGCGCGACTGGGGATGGGCGCCGGAATACGTCGAGGCCATCCACCGGATGATCCAGCGCGAGACGCCCGACGATTTCGTGATTGCCACGGGACGGGCCTTTTCGCTCGAAGAATTCGTGGCGCGTGCCTTCGAGGCGGTCGGCCTCGACTGGAGCGAACACGTCGTGACCGACCCGACGCTGCTGCGTCCGACCGACATCCGGCGCGGATTCGGCAATCCTCGCAAGGCGCGCGAAGTGCTCGGATGGGAAGCGAAATTCACCATGCCCGAAGTCGTGAAAATGATGATCGAGGACGAATTGAACCAATGAATCCGCTTTCCACATTCGAACGGTCGCTGGCCGAACACGACGCGCTGCTCCGGGCCATGCCCGCGCTGGCCGACGACGTCGCCGAAGCCGCCCGTCTGATGGCCGCCGCGCTGACCGGTGGCAAAAAAGTTCTGGTCTGCGGAAACGGCGGTTCGGCAGCCGACGCGCAGCACATCGCCTGCGAACTCGTGGGCCGGTTTCTCAGGGAACGCCGCGCCGTGCCGGCCATTGCGCTCACGACTGACACCTCGATTCTGACCGCCGTCGCCAACGATTTCGGATTCGACGAAGTTTTTGCCCGGCAGGTCGCGGCGCTGGGGCAGCCGGGCGACGTCCTGATCGCGATTTCCACGAGCGGCAACAGCCGGAACGTCGTCCGCGCTGTCGAGGAAGCTCGCGAAAACGGGGTGACGGTCATCGGGATGACCGGTCTGGGAGGCGGAAAAATCAAGCCGCTCAGTGACCTCTGCCTGTGCGTGCCGTCCGACTGCACGCCCCGCATTCAGGAAATGCACATCCTGCTCGGCCATGTGCTGTGCGAAATCGTGGAGGGCGAACTATGAACGCGCGCATCTTCGCCGGGAGCGTCCTGAGCTACGTTTACAACGGCTGTCTGTCGCGTTTTCCCCTTCACTGGCTGCGCCGCGCCTACCTCGGGTCGTACCTCGCGGGCTGCGGTTCGAAAACCTGGATCCAGATGGGGTGCCGGTTTCTCAACGGACGCAAGATTTCGCTCGGAAACAACAACGTGATCAATTTCGGGTGCATGTTCGACGGGAGAAAATTCGGTATCCGGACCGGCGACAACGTCACCATCGGTCCCGAAGCGAGCATCCTCACCCTCGGCCATGAGCCTCAATCCACTGACTTTGCGGATCGTGGCGGCGACGTGGTCATCGGAAATTTTGTCTGGATCGGCTATCGCGCGCTCGTGATGCCGGGCGTCACCATCGGCGACGGCGCGGTGGTCGCCGCCGGTTCGGTCGTCACGAAGGACGTCGAGCCCTACACCATCGTCGC
>JAAFHI010000592.1 GCA_013298335.1 Actinomycetota bacterium | reverse complement strand
GATATCCATTATTTTAAGGGGGTTAAGGGTAGGGTCCAGGGTGATCCGTACAACATGCACGTCGGCCAGAACGCGCAGGGCCAGGGCTTCTCCTTTTCTGGACCCGATGTCCCGGAACGCGCGCAATGCTTTTTCAGCCAGAACGAGCGCCGGTTCTCCATCGTGGGCAAGGGACTTGATTTCACTCAATTCACACAGCGACCGCGCAATCCATTGACGATGGTTGAGTCGTTGCGCAATCTCGAGGGATTCAGTCATCAACTCGTCGGCCTTGGAAAAATCTCCAACCACCTTGTGGTACATCCCAAATGTATAGAGCGCGATGCCGAGTTGCCCCGCGTTGACGGGCGTGGCCGTTCGTCGCCGATGCACGACCGCCTGACCCAGTTCGCGTGCCTGAGCGTAATTCTCCTGAGCCAGACAGGTTTCCGCGAGGGCACTGAGGCACACCAGTTCCCCCTCGTCGATCCCGCGCTTGCGATACAGTTCCAGCGCATCGTTCAAAAAAATCTGGCCGGAACGGAGCTTTCCAAGTTCTCCGGTCGCCCGGCCCAGCGCGAGCAGGGCATCCGGAAAAAGATCCACGGCCTTCGCGTTCCGCAGGTCGGTCACCGCCGCTTCCAGTTTGAGGGCGGCTTCCCGAACATGTTCCCCATCCACCAGAGACAGACCTTCCCACAGCGCCGTCATCGCCTGATCCCGTGCAGTCGGCGGGCGGAATGGTTCAACGCTCATTGTGTAGGCCCTCGCGGGGGATTCGGGAAGCCCCTCCGAAATGACCAATAGCCGGTAGTCGCCGGTTTCGCGCGGAATGAACACGAGCGGGATTTCACCGTTCAACCCGGTTTGCGTTTCAGCCAGAATGACCGGCTGCTCCCTGGAATCCAGAATCTTCAGTGAAATCGCGACGTCCTTTTTGCGAACGGTGACCGGAAATGCCTGACCAGCCGTCAGATTCACCTTGTAGACATGCGTCTGCCCCGGCGTGATCGCCTGCTCGGTCGCCACGCCGACCGGCGGAAGTTCCTTTTGAATCGGAGCCGGTTCAGCCGGGGTCGGGGCTTGCGGTGGCACGGGTGGGGCGGATTGCCCAGTTGCCCGTCCCGTCATGGGAAAACCGAGCGTGGCGAGAATCAGAAAGCCGGTGACGACGGATTTCAGGGCAGGAAGTAAATGTAACTTCATTTAAATGAATCCTTTAAAGAGTCGAAATTCGCGGCGGTCAGCGGGGTTCGCCCTGAATGACGAACGGGGCCCAGTAAAAGGGGGCCGACCAGCGTTTGTCCTTCATCATCTTCAATTGTGCTTCACGCAGGGCGGCGGAAGGCCGGAGCTTTTTCGGACCGAGCATGCCCTTGTACACATCGGCCATCAGCACCGAGGTGGATTCATCGGCCACCGGCCAGAGACTCGCCATGACCCGCGCGGCCCCGGCTAGGTGGAAGGACCGGGCAATTCCCAGCACGCCCTCGCCCCGGACATCCTGTCCGAGCGCGGTCCGGCAACTGCTCAACACCACCAGTTCAAACGGAAGGTCGAGTTCCGAAATCTGGATGGCATTCGTAAATCCGTTGGCTGGATTGCCGTTCCTGTCGAAGAGCGACAACAGGATTCCTGAAAAATCGGGTTTGAGCGGGTGAATGAAGCTGTGGGTGGCAATGTGGAGAATTCGAAAATCCTTCAGATCAGGGGAAGAAAAAACTCCGGTCGCCGCCTCAAGGTCGAGATTGACCACATGTTCGCCCATTCCGGCCAGTTCGGCGATGGAAAGGGCTTCCTGCCGGGTGAATTCAAGCCGCGTCGGCGGCCATTCCCGAGTCGATTCCTCATTTTCCTGGATGGCACGCCGGGCTTCGGGATTCAACCGGGCAATTTCGGGGTCCGTCGCGGAGGTCTTCAGACGCTGGTCGCGGGCGGTAAAGACCGGGTCCGCCACAATCCTGACCGTTTTGGAGGGATTGACCCGCGACTCCTGATTCCGACGCAACACGGCCAGAAAGGAGAGGGAGGGGATGAACACCGGTTCACAGGTTTCAATCAGGTATTTCCCCGAAGTGGGTAACCGCAAGGCCGCGACGGGAAGAAAATTCAGCATCCCGTCACCGACGATTAAAAGTCGCTTTCCGGACAGCTCTCCTTCCAGGTCCCCGAAAAGGGCCTTTCCAAGGGCTGCCGACACTTCCGGAAAACGCCGGTCACCGAGTTCAATCCGTTCCGCCCGTGTCTCGGGGGTTTCAAACCTGATGCTCCGGGCACGTTCACTGCACGCCTCGCGAAGTTCCCGGATCTGAACGAACAGGTCGGTACTGGTGAGTGGCAGGGTGGTTGCCTCCACCCCCGTACGGGTCATTTTCCAGCGAATGATGTCTCGCTTTCCAACCGAGAAATCCACAAGCACCATGTCGTCATCGAGCAGTTTTCGAAGTTCCTCGAACGTCCGCCTTTGAAATTGGGGTCGGCAGTTTGGTCCGTTAAACTCCTGCTGGTTGGCAATGTATTTCCCCATCGCGTCACGCGAGGCTCTCCATGCCTCATCCCGCGCCCGCGCGAGATGTCCAGCCCGTTCCGGATCATCGGCCATTCCGTCCAGAGCAAGGTCCAGTTCGGCCCGGCGGCGGGTTGCCCGCGATTGTTCGGCGGAGAGTGCCTTTTGTTTCAATTGAAGGGCTTTCCCCGACCACAGATACTCGACCAGAATTCTCGCCCGCCCCATTTCAAGCGCCAAAAAGGCATCTTCAAGCCGGTTTTGCCCAGGTGCCGCCCGGTGCCCCTCAAGCCGGATGCGGGAAAGCAGCTCGTACGGCCCGGCCCAGCGATCGGAAAGCCCCACTTTCAAAAAGTCGGTGGAGCGGGTCCCGCGAATCCGTTCGATTCCAGCGATTGCCGTCCCGACATGGCGGGTGGCGTCCTCAAGACGGCCGGTGCGCCGTTCCGTGTCACCGAGTCCGAGCAGAAATTCGAACGAAAACCCGAAGGTTTCATCGGTCTGGGGGAGAACGCGGAGGGCTTCGAGAAAAAGGGGAACGGCTTTTTCCGGAAAACCGGACGCGTCCTCAAGCAATGCCAGGGCCGCAAGGGCCCGGGCTTCGCCGAAACGATCTCCGGTTTCCCGGAACTCGGTCAGGCAGGTGTCCAGTACGTTCCGGACCGCTTGCGGCGGCGAATGTCCCGCCAGCGCCTCGCCCAACCGGAGGGAAGTCCAGACCGCCCCCGGCTTGTCCTTGGACCGTATTTGTCCTTCGATGGTCCGGCTGAGGATATTCACGGCATCCGGTTGAAAACCGAAGCGGACCAGCACCTCGCCGAGCAGACTTTGCGCCCGGTCGGCCCGCACCGAGTCCTTGCCGATCCGGTAAAGCGTGGCGGCCTCGGTGAAAAAGCGGGCCGACCGTTCCCATTTTCCGAACCGCCGGTAAAAGTCCCCGAATTCTTCCAGAACCGGCGGGAGCGCCTCCGGCGGACCGCTGTTGCGGCGAGACTCCATCAACTGCGAAAGATAGGCAGGGACAAGCTCGAATTTTTCCAGCCGGAACGCAAGCCGAAA
>JAAFHI010000907.1 GCA_013298335.1 Actinomycetota bacterium | reverse complement strand
CTTTTCCACGAGGTGACCGCCATGACGCCACTGTTCAGGAAACTCAACTACAAGGAAGCCGCCGGGATTCTGGTTTTGAATGCCCCGGCGTCCTTTGAAGACGAGTTGGCGGCGCTTGGGCCATCCACGACCATTCACCGGAAGGCAACCGGGGTCAAAAGGGTAACCTTTGCCATCGCCTTTGCCCAAAAGCAGGGCGAAGTCGACCGGGCCGCCCAATCGGTCGCCACCCGGCTGGACGGCGACGGCATTTTCTGGGTCGCCTATCCCAAGACATCCTCAAAACGTCTGACCTGCGATTTCAACCGCGACACCGGCTGGACCGTTCTTGGCGAACTCGGCTTCGAGCCGGTCCGTCAGGTCGCCATCGACGAAGACTGGAGCGCCCTGCGTTTTCGCCGCGTCGAATACATCAAGAAAATGACCAGATCCGCCGAAGGCACGCTCACCGAAGCCGGAAAAGACAAAACCACGGACCGCGGCAGAAGGACGGGATAATTTTGAATTTTGAGTTTTTCAAGAACCCAATCCGGCTTCCCATTCCGTTTTTCCCCTGAAACCTGACACCAGAAACCCGACACCTTTATGAAAGCAACTGTCCACGTCACTCTGAAACCCGGCGTCCTCGATCCGCAGGGTCAAACCGTCCACCGGGCCAGCGAAACCCTCGGATTCAAGACGATTTCCGACATCCGTCAGGGAAAGTACTTCGAGATTTCCCTTTCCGAAGGGGCCGACCCCGAAACTGCGAAGGCCGAACTCGAACGCCTCGCCCACGACATTCTTTCCAACCCGGTCATTGAAGATTTTACGGTGGAAATCTCCGAGTAGGTATCGGGTGTCGGGTGTCGGGTTTCAGGTTCATCCTGACTTCCATCGATTACCCCGCTTCCCCTTGCCGCCTTTGGATACCTGAAACCCGATACCCGACACCAGAAACCTTTTCCCATGAAATTCGGCGTCATCATTTTTCCCGGCTCGAACTGCGACCACGATACCTACCATGTGGTCAGCAAGGTCATCGGACAGCCCGTCCGGTTCATCTGGCACCAGGAAACCTCGGTCAGCGACTGCGACGCAGTGCTGCTGCCCGGCGGATTTTCCTACGGCGACTACCTGCGCTGCGGGGCCATCGCCAATTTTTCCCCGGTCATGGCGAGCGTGAAGGAATTCGCGGCCAACGGCGGCCATGTGGTCGGTATCTGCAATGGATTCCAGATTCTGTGCGAAGCCGGACTGCTTCCCGGCGTGCTGCTCCGGAATGCCGGACTGCGTTTCAAGTGCGAGTTCGTGGATATCCGCATCGAGCGGACCGACACGGCCTACACCAACGAATACGCCGAGCATGAGGTCCTGCATGTGCCGATTGCCCACGGCGAAGGAAACTATTTCTGCCGCCCCGAGGAACTGGCCGAACTCGAAGCCAACCGGCAGGTACTTTTCCGATATTCCGAACCCGACGGAACGATCACCGAAAAATCCAACCCGAACGGCTCGCTGGCCAATATCGCCGGTATCGTGAATCGTACCGGGAACGTCATGGGCCTGATGCCGCACCCGGAACGGGCGAGCGAAGACATCGTCGGCGGAAGCGACGGCCTGCGAGTGTTCCACTCCCTGACCAAAACCCTTCTGGCGAATGAAAAAGCCCGGCGGTAGGGTAAAAAAAAGGGGGTTGACAAGGGCCGACCGAATGCTTATTTTACCCGTTCTTTTGGGTCGTTAGCTCAGTTGGTAGAGCAGCTGACTCTTAATCAGCGGGTCGTAGGTTCGAGCCCTACACGACCCACCAAAAGAAAAAAGCGGAAGGTTTCGGCCTTCCGCTTTTTCATTTCCGCTCCAAAAATTTCCCGAAAGAATCAGCTTCAGGCGGAACGTGCCGTCCCACTCAAGGGACGCCCCCGACAAAAGGGATTGTGATACGAAACGGACCGGCCTATAGTTCCCGACATTCACGCTTGATTCCAAGCCAACAACCTGATTTCCACCGGAATTGTACGCCGAGCGCGTCTTCCGGCGAGGTGACCACTTCGATGCGAAGCGGGCGCTGGAGCTTTTACATGTCCGGGAGCTTGCAACGTACGCTTTTTGCGGCGTTGACGGCCATCTGCGTTCTCACGCCGGTGACCGGGCCGGTTTTCGGCCAGCAAAATCCCGAACCACCCGCGCTGGTCGCCACGGCCAATCGGCTGCGCGCGACCGGGCGGTTTGAAGAAGCCGAAAGGGTGTTTCGCGAAGCCCTGAACCGCGACGAGCGAAATGTCGATGCCCTGCTTGGATTTGCCGAACTTTCCCGATCGAGACTCGATTACGGCGAAGCCCTTTCCTTTCTGGACCGGGCCGAAAAGGCAGCCGAAAATTCACCGAAGAACGTGGCCGAGGTTCTTTTCTCGCGGGGAAATTTCTTTCTGACCATCGAGGAACCCGAAAAAGC
>JAAFHI010000141.1 GCA_013298335.1 Actinomycetota bacterium | reverse complement strand
CGGAGCGACATTACCGAGGAAGTCGCCCGCATGCGGAGCCACATCGCGCAGATGCGCGACCTGATCGCGGCGGCGGCGGGAACGGAAGTCGGAAAGCAAATGGACTTTCTGACACAGGAAATGAACCGCGAAGCGAATACAATGCTGTCCAAGTCGGGCGATTTGAGCATCAGCCAGGCCGCGCTCGCGATCAAGGCCGAAGTCGAGAAGATCAAGGAGCAGGTTCAGAATGTCGAGTGAGGTGCCGCACCGCTACGGCATGCTGGTGGTGATTTCCGCTCCATCCGGCGGCGGAAAGTCCACCCTGCTCGGTCGCCTGCTCTCGGAAGTTGAAAATCTGCGGTACTCGGTGTCCTACACCACGCGCGCGCCGCGCCCCGGCGAGGAAAACGGGGTGCATTACCATTTCGTCACCGAGGAGGAATTCGAGGTGATGCGCGAGCGGGGCGAACTGCTTGAATCGGCGAAGGTTCACGGAAATTACTACGGCACGGGCCGGCGCTACGTCGAGGAAGAACTGGCAAAGGGGCAGGACCTGATTCTCGACATCGACGTGCAGGGGGCGGAGGCGGTCAGTACGGTGCTTCCCGAATCGGTTCGGGTCTTCATCATGCCGCCGGGATTTGACATACTGTCCGAACGCCTGCGGGGACGGGCCTCCGACGCGCCGGAAACGGTCGAGCGTCGGCTGCGAAACGCCCGCGAGGAAGTGACCCGGTTTCGGGAATTCCAGTACGTCGTGGTGAACGACGAACTGGAGGAGGCGCTCCGGGCGCTGATCAGCATTGTCCGCGCCGAGCGGCAGCGGTGGAACCGCTCCGAAGCGCGGCTTCAGTCCATCGTCGAAACGTTCGAACAAACGCCGACGTAGGGAAATGAGTGGACAGCAGCCAGTGGCCAGCAGTCAGTACAATCTTTACTGACCACTGACCACTGACCACTGACCACTGACCACTGACCACTGACCACTGACCACTGACCACTGACCACTGACCACTCTTTCGAATGGAGGATTATCCAAACACATGAGCGATACCCATGAACAGGACAAGGACATCCAGACGATTCCGGACAGCAAGTACCGGATGATTCTGGTGGCCGCGGCCCGCAGCAAGCAGATTCAGAAGGGCGATCTTCCGCGTTATCGCGTGGCCGGCGTCCACAAGCCGACGCGCATTGCGCTGGAGGAAGTTGCCCGCGGGCTGGTCTCCTTCGAAATCCTGCCCCCGCGCGAATTGCCGGGTGGCGATGCCCATGAAGACGGCATCATCGGCGGCTGAACGTCCGGTCGAGACGGATTGAAATGCACGGAATTGTTGGGCCTTCCGGGGTTGCTGCATCCGTGCATTTTGTTTTTTCCGTAAAATACGGCACATTGAAAGGTGTGGGTGGTTCCTCCCGTCCCCCCAACCGATGCCTGATAAGGAAAACTGAGTTCCCATGCGAATGATTGCCAGTCCGGCGGAGGATGCGTGGCACGCTCTGCGGCAACCTGGCGCGTATGAGTGGTGGTATTTCGACGCGCAGTCCGACGATCAGGAGTACGGTCTGGTTGCCATCTGGTTTTGCGGCATGCCGTTCTCGCCCGACTACAACAGCCACATTGACCGTCACCGGAAGCATCCGGACCGCGTTCCGCCGCCCGACCCGTGTGATTACGGCGCCTTTTCCTTTGCGCTCTACCATCGCGGCGAGACGGTCGCCTATGGGCTGGTCGAGTACGACGCCCATGATTTTTCGGCTTCGACGACGCATCCGGAAGTCCGGACCGGGCGGAACCGCTTTACCTATGAAGCGGATACGGCGACCTACCGGCTGGTCGTGGATGTGCCGCTGACGGAAGTGACGACCGGGATTCCGGTGGCGCTCGGTCGCCGGCTGACGGGAGCGTTTTCCTTCCGTAACCGGACGGTGAACTGGCTGTCCGAGGCCGAGACCGACGCGCTCAATCAGCCGGGGCGGGCTTCGGCGACCCATACGTGGAATCTGGTCGCGCCGGTGTGCGCCGTGCGGGGCGGGGCGACGGTTTTCGGAGCGGACGGCGGGGTCGAGCGGGAAGTGGCTTTTTCGGGCCGGGGATACCATGACCACAACTACGACACCGAGCCGATGTCGCGGGCGATCAACCGCTGGCACTGGGGCCGGTGCTGGGCGGGCGACCGGATGCTCGTCTACTACGCGACGGAACCGTTTCGCGGCGCGGGCGCGCCTTTTTCCTGCGGCGTGCTCTTTGATGACGATGTGCCGCGGGTGGTGACCGACCGGCTTGAAGTGACCTATGAGAGTCAGCGGCGCAACTGGCTCGGACTGAAATATCCCGACTGTCTGCGGCTTCGGTTGCCGGACGCCCTCGGCGCATCGACGGAATGGGTGGTCCGCAAGCAGCACATGGTCGATTCCGGGCCGTTCTACGTTCGATTTCTGAGTTCGCTCGAAGCCCCCGGCATGGATGGGCCGACCCACGGGGTGTCCGAAACGCTGGATGGGACCCGGTTGCGGGCCCGGTTTCTGCGCCCGATGATCAACACCCGCATTCATCGCCCGGAGAGCCGCCGCCGGGCCCTGCCCGCGCCGCTGGCGCGGCTCAGCCGGACCGCACTGGCCTGGCTCGTGTCGTAGCCGCACGCTGGGGCAAGACCGATCCAACTCGGCAAGGTTTCCCCAAGAACGGTCTGGATGCCGGGACGGCTTTCATGCCATAGTAAAAGCCGACCGTGACATTTCAACTTTTCCCCGCCGCCGCGGATTTCGCGGTGGTTGCGTTCTACTTTCGCTGGAGAAACGTATTATGAAGTTCCGTCTTTTTCGTGGCTCTCGCCGGGTCGGCGAACGTGGTGAAGGGCAGACCCAACTCATCGTCACCCTGACGATTATTGGACTGATCGGTTTTGTCGCCTACAAGATCGTGCCGGTGTACTGGCAGGATCAGAACGTCAAATATGAAGTTCAGGAGATAAACCGGAAGGTTTCCATCGGTTCGCCCAAGTTCCAGAAAGACGAAGAAATCAAGGACCAGATCCGGAAAATGCTTGATGAAAATCAGGTTCCGGCGGATGCGAAGTTTTCCTGCACCAAGGCTGCCGGGAGCGCCGTCACGACGGTTTCCTATACGACACCCATCGAATTTTACGTCTATACCTACAATTGGGAGACCAGTATCGAAGCCAAGGACGGCCTCGCCCGCTGACCATTGGTCGGACGGCGGTTGCGTTCAAGAACGAGCCGGATCCCAAGGTCCGGCTCGTTTGCGTGTGCGCGGAATTACCCGATGGTTAGCCACTGGTGGTGGTGGGGATCAACGGTGACCAGATCGAAATACGCCTCAATCAGCGCCGGGCCGTAGCGCGCGAGGAAGGTCGTGATGTTCAGGTCGCGTTCCTGCAACGCGCCGCGCGGGGCGATGGCGGTGACGGCGCGTTCGATCTGCCGCCGCATGGCCTCCTCGGCCTGGGCGCGGTTGGCGACGAAGCGGTTTTCGAGACCGTCAATCTGGTTGAGGATTTTGTCGCGTCCGCGCTGGAGAGCGTCGGCCAGCGGCGGGTCCGACGCCGTCAACGACTGGTGAAGGACGTCGAGGTGGGCGTTGAACGCCGCCTTCGCCTCGACGAAGGTCCGGACCGTCGCGCCGGCGGGCGAATCGAGCACGGCCCGGCGGATGAGTTCGGACGCGCCAGCGAGCATGTCGGTGGCGGTGAATCCGTACTTTTCGAGCGTCTTGGCGTGCCGGGCTTCGATGAAGGTGGCGCCGGAACGATGCCAGCGAACCGGCGCGGGCCGGTCAAGTGCGTCGTAAATGACTTGTGATTGAGCGAGATACGCGATTTCCGCCGGTCCGAGCACTTGGGCCACGGTCGGAAAGACGGCATCCTGCGCGACCGGGCGGAGCAGGGCGTTCGGCGAGAGCCGGAGGGGGTCGTTTTCGACGATTTCGAGCAGATCGGCGATGGAAAAGCGCCGGGTCGCATCATTTTTGGCGACGAAGGCTTCGCCGTCGCGGACAAGCGAGGTCCGCGTTCCGTCAATGTCGAGAAAGAGCAGTGTCGAATGCTCCGCGACGGCGACCTGCGCGTGATAGCCCTCCGCCGCCAGCGCCTGCGACCGGTGGCCGAGCCGGGTGGCGAATTCTTCCGCCCGTTCGATGGCGGCCTGATGAACCGGGCGGGCGAGATGTTTCAACCGCTCGTCACGCGGATCGACCACGACGAGCCCGAAGCGCGACAACAATTTGAGCATCCGGACGGCAAAAGCGTCGCCCCACGTCGCGCCCGGCGCGTAGGCGGTGCGAAGGTCGGCCAGGACGTCCGGGGTGAACTCGGTTTCCGGCAGGGCGGCGGCGAGCACTTCGAAGGCCCCTTCGAGTTCCGCGCTGAAATGCAGCGAACCGACGGGCGGTTTTCCTTCTCCGGTGGCCGGGACGGTGATTTCGACCCGTCCGCCGTCGCGACTGAGCACGGCGGTTTGAGCGACTTCCTCGAAATCATGGTCTTCGGTGGCCATCCAGAACACCGGCACCGCGGGCGTTCCCCTTTTCGTCAGTTCATCGGCGATTTTGATGACCGTGACGGCCTTGTGGAACGACAGCGCCGGGCCGCCGAAGAGTCCGACCTGCTGGCCGCCGACCACGGCGACGCTGGCGGCGTCACGCAGCCGCTCGATGGCGTCGAGCGTCGCGGCCTCGGCCCCCCATTTCAGATTCTGTTCGGCGAGGGTGTCGCACAGCCCGTCGCGGTGCGGGTGGGCGGCAGCGACGCGGGGCGCGATGGCGGAGAGGTTCTCGATCGTGACCGTGTGGGCGTCGAATCCCGGAAAGAAGGCCGCGAGGCGTTCCGGGGCGGAGAGGTAGTCGGCGAACAGCGCGGACGTGCCGGGGAGTTCGGTGAAGGGCGTCTTCTGAAGAGTGATGTTCATCGGGGGAGGGGCCGGGGTTCGATTTTCGGGGAAGCGATCTCAATACGGCGATTCATGGCAAAAAGATCACGGTCGAGGCGGGCATACTCCACCAAGTTCCAAACGGGCGCAATTCGGCATCGCTTTGGCACGACCGGTCGGCGCGTGGTAAAAGGGAGGATTGCGCCGGAACGTTGAAAGGCGCATCCGTGAGCCTGAGATTATGAAACGATTTTTCGGGACCGACGGGATTCGTACCCAGGCCGGTCATTTTCCCCTCCAGCCGCTTCCGCTCGAAACTCTCGGCGGTGCCCTTGCCAACGAACTTTCCCGCCGGCACGCCGAACCGCCGCGCATCGTCATCGGCGGCGATACGCGCGAATCCTCCGCCTGGATTGCCGCCTGCCTTGCCCGCGGTTTTGAAACCGCCGGCGGAACGGTCGCCTGCGCCGGAGTCATCCCGACGCCCGGCGTGGCCTTTCTGGCGCGGGTCGGCGGATTTCACGCGGGCGTGGTGGTTTCCGCCTCGCACAACCCGTTTGAAGACAACGGAATAAAGATTTTTCTGCCTTCCGGGGAAAAGCAGGACGACGACCTCGAACGCCGGCTCGAAGCCGCGCTCGAATCGCTGCCGATTCCCGCCGGTCCGGTCATTCCCGAGGATGAAGCGCCACTCTGGGACGACCCGGCGCTCGCGCTCACCTACCTGGAGTTTCTGACCTGCAAAGTCGGTGAAAACCTCGACCTGTCGAACTTTACGGTCGCGCTCGACTGTGCCAACGGCGCGGCCAGCGCCTATGCCCACATCGTGTTTCAGGCGCTCGGGGCCAAAACCTACGTCACGGCGGCGAGTCCCGATGGTCGCAACATCAACCGCGACTGCGGATCGCTGCACCTCGACCACCTGAGCCAGTTCACCCGCGAGGTCGGCGCGGATCTCGGCGTGGCCTTCGACGGCGACGCCGACCGGTGTCTCTTCGTGGATGCCGCCGGGAAACCGGTGGACGGCGACGCGGTGCTCTACCTCATGGCAAAACACCTCGACGCGAAGGGCGAACTGACGCCCCGCACGGTCGTCGCGACGGTCATGAGCAATCTCGGGCTGGAAGTGGCCCTGCGCGACGCGGGCATCGAACTCCAACGGACGGCGGTCGGCGACAAGTACGTTTTGGAAGAACTCATCCGGACCGGCGCGACCATCGGCGGCGAGCAGTCGGGACACATCATTTTCCCGCGCCGCAGTCTGGCCGGAGACGGCATGATGACGGCGCTCAACGTCGTGGCCGCGCTCGCCGAGCAGAAAGCCTCACTCGCCGACGCACTCGCCGGGTTCGTGACCTACCCGCAAATCCTTGTCAACGTTCGGGTTCGCGAAAAAATTCCCTTCGCCGACGTGCCGGCCATCGCGGCGGCGGCGGGCGAGGTGGAAGCGCATTTTGCCGACCGGGGACGCCTTTTACTGCGATATTCCGGAACCGAAAATCTGGCCCGCGTGATGATCGAGGGCGAGCAGGAATCCGACGTGACCGCGCAGGCGCACCGGCTGGCCGACATCATCCGGGGCGAAATCGGCGCGTAAACGATGGTCGCCGGTTGCCGGAGTTCCGGGCAACCCATTCATTCCACCGGACTTCGTAAGCAAACGTCCATCGCGACCGGTACGGTTTTGACTACATTCCGGTCGCTTTTTTGCGTCCATTTTCAACAAGGAGTTCATTACAAATGAAGGAGCGCGTGTCCCCGATGCGATGGGTAAAGGCGGGACTGCTGGCCCTGGCGCTGGTCGCCGGATGGTTCGGCGGAATACCGACGGCGCGGGCGAGTGAAGCCCTCGTCGGCCAGCAATCCCAGGCGTTTACGTTGTCCGATCAATACAAGAAGGATGTCACCGTCCGGTTTCCGAGCGCGAAGCCGGTCGTGCTGATGCTTGGCGACAAGGGCGGTTCGGAGCAGATCGAGCCGTGGGTGCGGACCCTCTTCGACCGGTACGGCGCGGCCATCGACATTCAGGGCATCGCGATTCTGCGGGGCGTGCCGCCGCCGATTCGCCCGATCATCCGGAGCCAGCTCCGCAGCCGCGCGCCGAAAAGCGTCCTGCTCGACTGGGGCGGCAACGTCGCCGACATGTTCAAATGCAAAAGTGACGTCTGCAACGTCATCATCATCGACAAACAGGGGCAGATCCGGCACATCGAACGCGGGCCGCTGACCAGCGACCGCAGCCGCGCCATCTGCGCGATACTCGACCAGATCAGGTAATTGAGAGTTGAGAATTGAGAGTTGAGAATTGAGAGTTGAGAGTTGAGAGTTGAGAGTGGGTGACCCCATCGGATTTTGTGGGGTTACACCCGGATTCTCCGATTTGGTCGCCCGCTCGCGGGCGCAAGAATGCAGCCTCGGATGAAGCGAGTCTTCGAGCGAAATCCGGGGAGTCCGACCGGGTTAATTTCCAGAGCCCGCTCGGCGGGCGACAGAACCAACGATGAACGATGAAGTATGAGCGCTATGTACAGGACAAAAATAGTTGTTTGCGAGGAGAGGTGACTCACGAGCCACCGTCCGTTTATCCTTGGAAAGA
>JAAFHI010000950.1 GCA_013298335.1 Actinomycetota bacterium | reverse complement strand
GGTTGCCAATCCCTGCCCGTCGGTTTTCACGTTCGGCGCAAAAACGGCCAGCGGGTCGAAATTCCGCCGGACGGCAATCGGCAGACTTTGCTCCACTTCCAAGTCGTCGCTGCCGTCGCTCAGCGCCCGTACCATCCGCGCGACGGAACGACGCCGGGAGGCGGAACGACGCCGGGGGGCGGAAGCCGCCGAAACTTCAACCACCTCGGACGCACTGCTCAAACCCGCAGGGGCCCTCCCGATGCCGCCAAAAGTTGAATCCCCAAAACCCGATGGAGGCTCTACATCGAGTCGGGTGAAGCGGCGATTTCCGGCGGTTTCAGTGCCCGGCTGGCGTTCCTCGTAGAAGGTTTTTATCGGGTCGGCCAGTTTGTAATCGCCAAGTGCCAGCACCGACTCATCGACGGCGAAAACGACGACGTCCGCCCCGCCGACCCTCGCATCGGTAAAGTCACGCAC
This sequence comes from Actinomycetota bacterium, assembly GCA_013298335.1. Classification (GTDB taxonomy): domain Bacteria; phylum Acidobacteriota; class Blastocatellia; order Chloracidobacteriales; family Chloracidobacteriaceae; genus JAAFHI01. The sequence goes on along the minus strand of JAAFHI010000950.1, from coordinate 1,863 downwards.
GTCCACGTCGATCACCGTCTCGCCGCCGGGCGCAAGCGTCCGCGCACGTGGAACGACCTTCACGTCCAGTTGGCGCGATTTGGTGGAAACATTGAGGGTGACGCGCCCGGACGCGAACGCAGGGCGCGGCGGCGCGTCCGGCACGGGTGAGCCGTCCTCCGGGTTGGTCCGGGGGGCGTTTCCGGTCAGCGCGACCCGGACCGACACGTTCGGCGTCCACTGTTCGTCAATCGGTATCCTTAAAACATGGGTCGTGCCGGTCATGTCGAAGGATTCATTCGACACGATGCCCTCGCGCTCGACCGTCACCATTCCGCGCGCGTCGGGAAACGGCGCACGGACGAGAATTTCCGCGTCAACGCCACCCCAGTACTCTTTGGCGTCGGGAATCAGCTCAACGTCGTCCGCCTGGTTTTGCGTCACGGACGGTCGTGCGTCGGGATCGTCACCCGCCACCCACAGCGTCAACGAACTCTGATTCCGCCGCCCCGCCGCATCCGACGTGATCGCCACCAACCGGTAGACCCCGCCGCTTCGCGGCTCAAACCGGCATTCCGTCGGCCCGGCCCCCGAAACGGTCTCGCACTCGCCGGCGGGTTCCTCGATTTCCTTCCATTCGCCCCCGACGGACGCCCACTTCAACCGCGCCAGCCGCAACCGGACGGGCCGCCCGACAACCGCCTTGCCGTCGAGATCGGTCACCACCGATTCGACGACGAACGGTTTTCCGCTTTCGACAAAAGGCCGGGTGCTCCGCAATCCGACGTACACGCTCGCTGGATGCACCAGCACCGTCGTTTCCGCCGCCACCGCCTGCCGGTTCACGTCGGAAACCGTGCCTTCGACGGTAAAAACCATCGGGCGCGGCGGCGTCACCGCGTCCGGATTGACGCGCAGGACCTGCCGACCGTCACGGTCGGTTCGTGACTCGAACGTCTGTTCCTCGAATTGCCCGCTTTCGCTGAAATCGAGCCACCACGGACGCCACTCGCCGAAGGTGAACTCTTCCCGGTTCGGCGGACGGTATTCGCCTTCCCGCGCCGAAACCTTCCAGACGACCGCCGAATCGGCCAGACCGCCCCCGGCGTAGTACTTCGCTTCCGCCGTCACGTCGAACGCTTCGCCGAAAACGTGCCTGCGGTCATCCGTCGTCGCCGTGACCTCGAATTCCGGTCGCCGGAAGGATTCGACCTCGAAAGCGTGCTCGTGGCTTTCGCCGTTCCACTCGAATTCGACGGACGCCTCACCGCTATTGACTTCCGGCGGCAGCGCGAACGAACCGTCAAAGCCGCCCGCGTCGTTCAACGCGGAGGTTCCGCTCGTCAGATCATTGCCCTCCGAATCCTTGACCTTGAAACGCACCCCGCGGTCTTTCGAACCGAGTCCCTCGACGCCCCCGCGCGGCCCTTCCTGGATGAAACGAATCCAGCCCTTGAAATGAACCGTCTCGCCGGGCTGGTACAGTTTCCGGTCGTCCAGCACATGCCACGCATACTTGCCCCACGGATCGTTCGGTCCCCCCGCCGAAACACGGGTGATGAATGGCCCCGCCGTCACCGGCAGTAAAGCGCGTTCATTGCCGAGCGCGGCGACGAGAAGATTCACCCGCTGAGTGCTCCACGGAATTTCAAGTTTCGCCATCCCGCGCGCGTCGGTCACGGCCTTTCTTTGTTCCGGGAAAATCGTCACTTCCACGTTCGGAAGCGGCGCGCCGTCACGCAGCGACGTGGCCCGGACGTACATCGCGCGTTCGTCCCAGACGGCGTCCAGCCCGATGGTTCCCGCCGATACCCAGACGAGGTCGCGCCGTCGGGCAGCCAAACCGGTCGGCGACTGGGCGCTGACAACGAGATGGCCGACGCC
>JAAFHI010000358.1 GCA_013298335.1 Actinomycetota bacterium | reverse complement strand
ACTCCGAAGAAAAGGATGAAGGATGAGGGATGAAGGATGAAAGAAAGCCGGGAAAATCGGGCTTGTTCTTTATCCTGCTGGCTGGTTCCCCATAGCCTCCCTTCGGTCCGGCTATGGGCTATCATCTGACCACTGACCACTGACCACTGACCACTGACTGCTGACCACTGACCACTGACCACTGACTGCTGGTTCACCCGCGGCGCATGGACCGGAGTTCGTCGGCCAGTACCTGCGCCGTCGGTCGTTGGGCGGGAAGTTTCTGAAGCGTGCGCATGACGAGGCGCTCGACGTGCTCGGGAACATCCGGGTTGAACAGGCGGAGCGGCGGCGGTTCGTTCTGGAGATGCGCCGTCATGAGTGCGGCCATGTCGCCGTTGATCATCGAGAATGGCGGCTGCCCCGCGAACATTTCGTACATGACGATTCCCAGACTGTAGACGTCCGAGCGCCCGTCGTAAGGCAGAAAGCTCAGGCGTTCGGGCGGCATGTATTTCGGCGTGCCGATGATGAGCCCGCGCGTGATTTCCGCCGGGCGCGAGCCGCCGACTTCCGAATCGCCGACCAGTTTCGCCAGTCCGAAATCGAGCACCTTGACGATTTCGCCGCCCGCCGACTGGTGCAGAAAAATGTTGTCCGGCTTGATGTCGCGATGAATGACGCCCATGGCGTGGGCTTCGGCGAGGACGCTGCACACGGGATAGAGCAGTGTGGCGACCCGCTTGGGCGTGAGCCGTCCGTTTTCGCGGATTTCGTCCGAAAGCGTCTTGCCGTTGAGCAGTTCCATCACGAGGTAGGCGAAGCCGCTCGTCGAGATGCCGAAGTCGAGCACGGTCACGGCGTTCGGGTGCTGGATGCGGCAGGCGGAAATGCCTTCGCGCTTGAAGCGTCCGAGTTCTTCCGAGGTGACCTTGCCCCCGCGCGGTTGCAGAATCTTCACCGCGACCAGATTGGCGAGCGAAAGATGGGTCGCTTCGTAGACCGCGCCGTACCCGCCCGCGCCGATCTTGCGGTCGAGCCGGTAGCGGTCGTCGAGCACCATGCCGGGCAGCGCCTCGGTAAAGGCCGAGAAAATCGTCTTCGCGCGTTCCTGCGACCGCAGCAGCGCTTCCTGCGCCCGGATGAGCGCGCGGTTCTTCTCGGTCAGTTCGGCGTTCTTGGCCGCCAGTTCTTCCTGAATGCGGATGAGTTTGTTTTGCGTCGAGTCGCCGATGCCGGTGATTTTGACCGCCTGCTTGAGCAGTCCCCGATATTTGCGGGCGAGGGTGGCATAGTGCTCGCGCCATTCCTCCGGGGTGTGCTTCGTGCCCGCCAGAACGCGTTCGGCGGCCTCGGTCACGCTGAACTCGGTCTCGAAGATTTCCTCGGCGGCGGTCTTGGGTTTCATCGGGGGAAAGGTGTCGGGTGTCGGGTGTCGGGTTTCAGGTCAGACCAGTTTTGAGTGGCGGGGTATCTGGAACGTAAACCTGAGAACTCATCACGTCCAAAACTGAAACCCGACACCCGATACCTGACACCTTTTCAGAAAGGAATAAAATTGAACGCAATCGAGAAATCCTCGGCGAATTCCTCGCCGTGCTCCTTCATGTCGTCGTCGTCTTCGTGGAAGTGCCAGTTCAGGGTCACGGGACGACCGGACACCGAAGAGCGTTCGAGGATTTCCAGAATGTTGAGAATGCACTTCGACGAACTGGTGTTGAAGTAGTCGAGCCGGAAGTTGAAGGTGATCGGCGTCGTTGACTGCGCGATGAACGAATTCAGCCACTGGAAGACCGGCTGATAGAACTGCATCGAGTTTTCGGGATAGGAGTCCCCCTCGATGTCGAGGACGCCGTTGGTCGCATCAAAGAAGATGCGCGGCGTCGCCTTGGCCTTGTCGATCGTCAAATTCTCCATCCCGTCACTCCCCACTGAAAGGTTCGGGGGCCGTTTTCGCTGTCGGTTCACAGTCGAACGGCGGCCACCAGAATATCGTCGCGTTGTTCTTCGTCCCGCTGATGCGCGGCCAGTTCCCGTGCGAATGCTTCCTTTTGTTCCGCCAGCGACTTGCCGTGCAGTTCGGTCAGGAACTGCTTGAACCGCCGCGATCCGTACTTGCGCACCGACGCCCCCGGCTGGTCGGAGAACCCGTCGGTCGCGAGGTAGATCGTGAGCCCCGTCTCGATGGGAATCCTGTGGCTCGTGTAGGTGCGCGTTTTTTCGATCTGTCGGCCGCCGATGGCCTTGCGGTCGCCGGGAATTTCCGTCAGCGCGCCGGTCGGCGACACACAATACAACGGACGCTTCGCCCCTGCAAAAATAACTCCATTCTCGCGAAAATCAATGCGGACGATGGCAATGTCCATTCCGTCCTGCGTATCGGCGCTTTCCTCGCCCTGCTTGAGCGCCTTGCGGATGCCGACGTGGAGTTTTTCGAGAATGAGCGACGGCTCGCTCGTGTGTTCCTCGATGACGATCTGGTTGAGCAGCGTGTGTCCGATGACCGACATCATCGCCCCGGGCACGCCGTGACCGGTGCAGTCGGCGACCGCAAAGACGACCGCGTTGCCCGAATCGTGAACCCAGTAGAAATCGCCCGAAAGAATGTTGCGTGGCTTGAAAAAGACGAAGTAGTCGCGCAGCAGGAGCTTCATCTGCTCCTCGCCCGGCAGGATTGCCCGCACGATGCGGCTCGCGTAGGTGATGCTGTCGAGGATTTCCGTGTTCTTTTCGGCAAGCTCCGCCTGCAACCGCTTCTGCTCGACAATCGCGGCCCGGCGCTCGATGGCCCGTTCCAGCGAATAGAGAAAGCCGACCGTGTCGATGGCCGTCAGATCGCTTTTCTCGATGTAGCCGTCCGCACCCTGCCCGAGCGCGTCGAGCACCGCGTGGATGCGGCCTTCGCCTGAAAGCATGACGATCGGCGTGATCTGATCGTAGGTCCGGGCCATCGACAGCACTTCCGTTCCATGCAGATCGGGCAGCAGCAGGTCGAGCAGCACCAGATCGAAACGCATCCCGAGGCACTTCTCGACGCCCTCCTGACCCGTTGCCGCAGGCTCCACCGTCGCGCCGTACCGTTCGAGCATCTTGCTCAGGTACATCCGCGTGGTGGCCGAATCGTCAATTGTCAGGATGCGTTTGCCGGTGAGATTCATCGGATACGCCCAATCGTCGCAACAGGATGGAAGCAGGGAAGTCCGGAACGGGGTCGAACGAAACCATTCTGTGCAAGCCCGCCGGGACGGTCAAGCGGTGACCCGGTGGTTCAATGCGCCGTCGGGCCGGAAAGTGCCTTCAGTCGGGAAAAGTATTCGGGCAATCCGGGCAGGCCCGCGCGGTCGGCCATTCTCCTGATACACTCGATGGTCGGCGGTTCGGCGACAGACAGCCGCTCATCCGTCGTCACGAGGGGCCGCCCGATGGCGGCGGCGCGGACCAGTCCACGCCACGCGCTCCAGTGACCGTACAGCCGGAGCGCGTTCCAGGCGAAAAACACGTTCGGCCCCGGAATCACCATCGCCGCCGAAGTCAGCGGAAGCAGGCAGGCGTTGAGGATTATCCCGCGTCTGTGGCCGGTGGTGCGTTCGGAAAGCCACGCGCACCACCGCGCGACGACTTCTTCATTCGGATGGATACCATCGTGAACAAGTTCAATCTCCTCGACTTTCGCGAGCGCCCGCGCCATCGGTTCGCACGGATGCACGAGCCGTTCGAGCTTCGCCATCATCTTGCGCGTCCAGACCCAGAACCGTGTTCTTGATGTCCGCATGACTTCAACCGATTCCGCCTGAAGTTTTTGAACGCGCTTCAGAAATCGTCCCCAGCGGGTGTGGGGCGCGGGTTCGCTGGCCGCCTCCGCCGGTTGCGACGGTGCGTAGAACACCCAGCGGTCATCGTTCAGACGGAAGGCGTAGATCTTCATTGGAGATGCGGGTTGTGTCCTTAGCCCGACTGTGAGGGAGGGCGCGATATGACGCCCTCCCTCACGGTAGGGCTAGGGACAGGTTATGAGTGACTACTTCGAAAGAATGGCTACCGACTCGTTGAAAAGACTTCGGCCCAGATGTCGGCGAAGCGGCGCACTTCCTGAAACGTGTTGTAGAGCGGGACCGGCGCGACCCGGATCACGTTCGGCTCGCGGAAATCGCCGATGACGCCGCGGGCCTGCATCGCCGCGAACGCCTCGCGCGCGCCCGACGCCACCCGGAGCGAAATCTGGCAGCCGCGCTCCGCCGGTGAACGCGGCGTCACGATTTGAAAGCGGTCACTCTGAATGCCGTCGAGCAGAAACAAAAGGTACGCCGTCATCCGCTCCGATTTCCGCCTCAGATTTTCAATGCCGGCTTCGTGAAAGATGTCGAGCGAGGCCCGCAGCGCGGCCATCGAAAGAATCGGCAGATTGCTCAACTGCCAGCCGCCAGCGCCCGCTTCGAGTTCGTAGTCGGGCTTCATCTGAAACCGCGTGTCGCCCCGGTTGCCCCACCAGCCGACGAAGCGCGGCAGGACGAACGCCCGCGCGTGCCGTTCGTGAACGAACGCCCCGGCGACCGCGCCGGGACCGGCGTTGACGTACTTGTAGTTGCACCACACGGCGCAGTCCACGCCCCAGTCGTGAAACTTCAACGGCACGTTGCCGACTGCATGCGCGGCGTCCACGCAGACCACGCACCCGCGTTCGCGCGCGGCCCGCGTGATCGTTTCAATGTCGAACAACTGGCCCGTGGCGTAGTTCACCGCGCCGAGCAGTACGATGGCGATTTCGTCGCCGTGCGTTTCAATGAGCTTCAGGACGTCTTCCGTCCGGATCACGTCCTCGCCGTCGCGCGGCATAAGTTCGATGATCGCGTCATCCGGATCGAAGCCGTGAAAGCGCGCCTGACTCTTCGCGGCATACTGATCGGACGGAAACGCC
>JAAFHI010001006.1 GCA_013298335.1 Actinomycetota bacterium | reverse complement strand
CGACTGTCTTCAAACTTCATCGTTCATCGTTCATCGTTCATCATTCATCGTTTTTTCCCGACTCCCAAGACCCACAAGACGCTCAAGACTCCCCAGACTTTCTTTCTTCACCGTCGTCCGACGCCCAAATACCGGAAACCGGCTTTCCGCGCCTTCGCGGGGTCGCAGATGTTGCGCAGGTCGGCGATGGCGGGGTTGCGCATGAGGTCGCGGAGGCGGTCGAGTTCGAGACGGCGATAGAGATTCCACTCGGTCGCGAGCACCAGGACGTCGCAGCCGGTCGCCGTTTCGTAGGGATCTTCGAAAAATTCCGCTTTCGGCAGGAGCGTTTTGGCTTCGGGAATGCCGACCGGATCGCTCGCCCGGACCTGTATCCCCCGTTCGGACAACGATTTGGCGACGGCGAGCGCGGGCGATTCGCGCAGGTCGCTGGTTTCCGGCTTGAAGGTCAGCCCGAGAATGCCGACCGTCTTCCCTTCCGGGTCGCCGAGCAGGGCGAGCACCTTTTCAATCATCAGATCATGCTGGCGGGCGTTGACCGCGATGCCCGCCTCGACCACTTTCAGTTCGTACCCGTTGCTTTTCGCGAGGTGCGCGAGGGCCTGCGTGTCTTTCGGGAAGCACGAACCGCCGTAGCCGGGGCCGGGCGAGAGAAACTTGTTGCCAATGCGGCTGTCGAGGCCCATGCCGCGCGACACGTCGGTCACGTCGCAGCCGAGCCGGTCGCAGAGATTCGCCATGTCGTTGATAAAGGAGATTTTCACGGCGAGGAAGGCGTTCGAGGCGTACTTGATGAGTTCCGACGTCTCGACCGTCGTGGCGACGAGCGGAATCCCGGTCAGCGTGAGTGGCGCGTAGATATCGCGCAGAATCGCCGTCGCCTGCGAATCCTCGCACCCGATGACGATCCGCTCCGGCGTCAGAAAGTCTTTGATTGCATCGCCTTCCCGCAGAAATTCGGGGTTTGAGGCGACGCTGAACCCAACGCCCGGCGGGCAGTTTTCCTCGATGACCCGGCGGATCGCCTGCCCGGTTCCGGTCGGGACGGTGCTTTTCGTGACGATCACCTTGTAGCCGTTGAGCGCGGCGGCGATCTGGCGGGCGACGCCCTCGACCTGCGACAGATCGGGGCTGCCGTCCGGCTTGGGCGGCGTTCCGACCGCGATGAAGACCACGAGCGACTGCTCGACCGCCTCCTGAAGTTCGGTCGTGAACCGCAGGCGTCCGGCGCGGATGTTCTTTTCAATCAGAACATCGAGCCCCGGTTCGTAAATCGGCACCTGCCCGGCATTGAGCATGTCGATTTTGGCGGCGTCCTTGTCGACGCAGGTCACGTTGACGCCGAATTCGGCGAAGCAGGCCCCGGTCACGAGGCCGACATAGCCGGTTCCGATGATGGCAATGCGCATAAAAACGGTCTTTTTCGCTGGAAGAGGGATGCTGCGGAGGCCCGATGCTGGCAAAAAGGTATCCGGGCTGTCAATTCGCCCGGGGTCACGGCGCGGCAAACGCGCCACCGGGAATTGACAACCGCCGCCGCCGACCGTCACATTCGCCCTTCATTCTCATTTCATTTGGATAAACGAAGGAATCGTTATGGTTGAAACGTTGTGCGTCGCACTGAAGGGAACGCCGCGGGTCGTCGTTCAATTGTTGAAGGAAAAGGGCGCGCTGACCTTCGCCCAGATCGTCAGCGAGACGGGACACCCCGAAAAATCGATCAAGATCGTCATGCCGGAACTGGTCAATCAGGGACTGGTCAAACAGGAAGGGGAGGCGTTCCGTTCATCGTGCCTCGAACAGATGGCCCCGATGACCCGGACGCCGTTCAACAACGACCTCGGACGGAAGGTTCAGGCCAACGCCTGCGCCGAGTGCTGGAAAAAGTGGCAGGCGCAGCAACTGGTGCTGATGAACCACTTCGGGCTGAATCCGCTCGACCCGCAGGCGCAGAAATTCCTCTTCGGCGCGATGGAGTCGTTCTTCTTCGGCGACGGTACGCCGCCAATGACCATCGACGTCACCCAGCAGGGGCAGATTCATCATTTGGGAAGACCGGAAGAATAGTTATGAGTTATGAGTTATGAGTTATGAGTTATGAATTGGGGCAATTGGTCCTGAGCCTTCCTTTTTTTGATTCTTCCACCCAAGTCCGAAATTCATCATTCATAATTCATAACTCATAATTCATTGGCCC
>JAAFHI010000082.1 GCA_013298335.1 Actinomycetota bacterium | reverse complement strand
ATGCCGCCGACGTCAGGCGGACAGACGCTGGCGAGTTCAGAAGAATGACCAGAAACCCGGCGGACAGCGCCAATACCTGCGAAAAATCCGGCTGAACCGCCAGAATCAGCCCGATGGCGGCTATCGCCACGATTCCTACGTTCGATTTCCGTCGAAAAAGTGCGCCGGACGCCATCAACGCGACCGGCAGCACCACCGATGCCACGTAAAGCCGGACCGGACCGAGATTCACCCACCGTTTCGGACCATCTCCCGGAAACAGCAACGGCAACGCGCAGACCACCGCCGTCACCACGAGGCAGCCGAGCCGGAAACGTCCGTTCAAAAAGCGGTCAGGAAGAAATTTCCCTGAAAACGCGAGCAAAAGCAGGAGAACGGTCGCGATCGCCTGTACCGCGAGAACGCCGGTACCGACCTGCGCGATAAACAGGACAATCCAGCCGGCAATCAGCGCGGGAAGCACGGCGAGAAGCAAAAAGCGGGTTGTGGAGGGCATGAAAAAGAGAAAAACGGGAGGCGGAAAAACGAATCCGATTCACGAAACTTTGAAGATTCATTCATCGTACGCGCGCGATCCTATTATATATAGACTCGTTTGGGCGTCGCGTAGCCGACGCGGTTACGTTGGGGATGGTCTGACCGTGCCGTAAACGACACGGCTACGTTCACTTCGTCGCGTACGCGACGACTTCAAACCAATCGCGCCAATGTACCTATCTCGTCTGGCCCGGAAACAGCCGTTTTTTCCACCGTTTCAACCGCGCCCGGAGATGATGGCGTCCGTTGGCGGTCGAAAGCGTCATGCCGAGGCGAACGACCACAAATCCGACGATGCCGGCGACCACGAGTTTCGGGAACAGGTCATTTCCCTTCATCACGGCGGACTGCATGACGGCGGCCCCGAATTTTCCCGAGCAGAAAATCAGGAAGGGCGTCCACATCAGCGCGCCGGAAATCAGGAAGAGGCAGAATTTCGGCGGGCTGACATGGACAATTCCCGCCGTGAAGTAGGTCGGCACGCGCATGCCGGGAATGCAGCGGCTCAGAATGATGACGACCATGCCGCGGCGGTGGAACCAGCGTGTCCCTTTTTCGAGCGCGTCGGGCTTGATGAGCCATTTGAAGGGCGCGCGGGTGACGGCGGCGCGTCCGAGATAGCGTCCGGTGAGAAAAATGAGGACGTCGCTGACGAAGATTCCCAGAATGCAGGCCGCCACGACGAACGCAAACCCGACGCGGCCCTGCGCGGCGAGCGTTCCGACGGTGATGCAGGTAATGTCCTCGCTGAAAAACGTTCCGAGCGCAATCAGGCAGAAGAAAATGGCGGCGGTGATGCCGATCGGTTTCGGCAGGTTCGCGGCATCGAACGGCTTTTTCGAATCGGCCACGCGATCCGCCGTCGCGGTCGCGCGGACGGCGACCTTTCCGGCTTCAACGTCCGTCACGAACCGGTCGAGTTCCTTCGTCACGAGGTCAGGATTCGTGAAAACCGTGAAGTGATCCTCGTTTTCGAGAATGTGGACTTCGGACTGCGGTACGAGCCGGGCGTGTTCGCGGGCGGCTTCGACCGGGACGAGAAAATCCTTTGTCCCGTGGAAGATGAACATCGGCCCGGCGTAGCGGCCCAGAATGTCGCGCAGTGGCCGCTGGTCGGTATCGAAGAAATTCCGCGCGTAGTACATCCCGTTCATTTCGCCGTCGAGCAGGCCGAAATGCGGGATGACCTGCTTTATCAACCAGATAAACGACAGTTGTACGCCGTGGATGAGATGGTTGAAGGTGTAATCGCCGAACATCTCCATTTCCTGCGCGCCGATGGCCGAGAACATGGAAATCGAGGCGACCCGTTCGGGCGCGAGATCGGCAACGTTCAGCACCACGCCGCCGCCCATGCTGTAGCCGACGAGGTGGGCGCGCCGGATGTGGAGGGCGTCCATCAGTTCCACCACGTACTTTGCGTGCGCCCGAACCGAGTAATCCGACACGGTGAGCGTCGAATCGCCGAAACCGGGCAGGTCGGGCACGATGACGCGGTACTTTTCAGCCAGTTTGGGCGCGACTTTGGCGAAGTTGGTCCGGCGCCCCGGACTTCCATGAATCAGGATGATGGTTGGCCGCGCCGGATCGGGCGAATCGCCGAATTCGCGGAAGGCGACCGTCACCGGCTGGTTCGTGGCGGGATCGACGACCTTGGCGTATCGCGAATCGGGCAACGGTTTGACGGTTGCCGGACGAAACGCGGAATAAAGATGCGACGCGCAGAGGATGAGGCCGTAGACGGCGAGCAGTATCCAGCGTTTTCGGGGCAGGGCGGAAAAAACCATGCCGCGAATATGCCCGAAATCGCGCGTGTCACTCAACGAAGGTCGGCTGGCGTGCCGATGAAGCTGCCAGCCTGTTCAGAGTTCCCCGCTTTAGTGGGGAGATTTTCGGGAATTCCCTGAATTCGTCCGCGTCTTTGAAAAGACCTCAATGAAACCTGATTTTTCTTTGGCAATTTCGATGCAAGCCCACATTTTCCCCGCTAAAGCGGGAGACTCTGAACAGTTACAAGCCGCCTGCCGGGGAATGACGGTTGCCGGGTTTACGCGGTCGCCTTCACTCGCGGGTACTTCAAATTGTGCGGGAAAGTCGGCCCCGGCGGGTCGGGAACCGCGGCTTTTTCGGAAGGAATGATCGCGCGACGGCGGCGGAGTTCGAGTTTCAGACTTTCCTCGCCGCGCGCCATCGCCCAGCGGTGATTGGCCGCGAAAATGGGCTTGAAGATGAACGACAGTTTTTCGAGCAACGGTTTGTCGGCCCGGATGCGCCAGTCGTATTCGATGGTGACCGCCTTCCCGTCCTGAACGAGTTTCCATTCGCCGCGTCCGGCCAGATCGCCGAAGGCTTCGAGCACAAAACCGTGGGGGTAATTCGCTTCCGTGACGCGAAACGACCAGCGCAGCGAGTAAGGCAGCCAGCCTTTTGTGTAGAGGCTCGCGGATTTTCCGACGCCGTTTTCACCGCCGGGGTCGGTCACGGAAACGTCGAGGTACACCGACGGCCACCAGACCGGCAGCGCGGCCACGTCGCCGAGAATGTCGGCGACCTCTTCGGCGGTTGCGTCCACCCGCCAGTGGGTGACGAAATGGTACTCGTTGGAAGACATCGGAATCCGCCTCTCTTGCAATCGGTTCAGGTCAGGGTGCCGTCGACGGGCGACCGGATGGGTGTTTTTCTGACCTACGAAACGGAGAACACAGTCGGATTTTCAACCGGAATGAAAAAACCGCCGCCGGAAAGTCCCCGGTAGCGGTTTTGAAGGTTAAAAAAGCTGGATACCCTCGGCGGGATGCCTAATCGCAGGCTTTAACCACCCACTTGCCAAGCCTATTTTGATTCCCGTTGTTATACACCGTGACATGGACCTGGGTCGTTTCGCCCCCCATTTCCACGGACAGACACAAAAAGTAATTGATTCCGGAAACCAACTGCCGCTTTGCCTGATCCACGGAGACCAGACGGATGGTGGCACCTGAGTTCCTGGCCTGCTGGTTCACGGCAAAACGGGCCGCGGCGACCACGCCGGGATCACTGGTATTCACGGCGACCGGACCGCCGGCTTCGTCGTCATCATCCTGAACAATCGAAACCGCCTGGACGGAATCTGGCCCAGCGGAAAGACCGGAAAGGCCCTGTGCCGGAACCGGCATCACGACTCCGAGGCAAAGAAGAACCGGCACGGTGCCGTACCGAAAAATAGCTTTCACTTTGAATCTCTTTTCAGAAGGAATTTAGAGGGAATGAGGGAGTTTGCTCATATTCGTTGGATTTACAACTGGAAAATGCCGAAACGAAGATGAAAATTTCATTCTCACCACGCTCCGATGTCGGTGAAACTCCGCGAGGTTGCCGCCCGGAAAACAAAAACGGGGGAGAAACGGTCTCTCCCCCTCGGACAATGCACAAATGACAGTGGACAATTGACAATGAAAACCGGTGATTTCATTCACTGTCCATTGTGCATTGTCCATTTTCTGCCGACCGACCGACTACTTCCCGAAAATCTTCGACCACTTGGCGTCAACGAGCCGCTTGATGTCGTCGGACATGGTGTTTTCCACCGGCCAGTTGCGGTTGAAGCCCTCGCTTGCCCATTTGCGGGTGGCGTCGATGCCCATTTTCGAGCCGTAGGCGGGCATGCGCGCCGCGTGGTCGAGGGCGTCCACCGGACCGAGCGTGAACTGCGTGTCGCGCTCCGGGTCGATGTTGTTCAGGACGTACCACGCGACAAAACTCGGGTCATGCACCGGCACGTCGTCGTCCACCACGATGACGACCTTGGTGAACATCAACTGCCCCGTTCCCCAGAGGGCGTTCATGATCTTCCGCGCGTGGCCGGGATAGGCCTTTTTAATCGACACGATGGCGAGATTGTGGAAGACGCCCTCGAAAGGCAGGTGCATGTCCACGATTTCGGGAAACTGGCGGCGCAGCACGGGCCGCGCGATGCGTCCGACGGCCTCGCCCATCCAGCAGTCCTCCATCGGGGGGCGTCCGACGATGGTCGTCTGGTAGATCGGGTTCTTGCGGTGGGTGACGCAGGTGATGTGAAAGACCGGATAGTCGTCTTCTTCCGTGTAAAACCCGGTGTGATCGCCGAACGGGCCTTCGGTCCGCAGTTCGGTCGGGTCAACGTAGCCTTCCAGCACGATTTCGGCATTTGCGGGCACTTCGAGGTCGTTGGTGACGCATTTCACCATCGGGACGGCCTTCGAACGCAGAAAACCGGCGAGCATCATTTCGTCCACGTCGTCGGGAAGCGGAAAAATCGCCGCGAAGGTCAGAATCGGGTCGCCGCCGATGGCGACCGACACCGGCATCATTTCGCCGCGCTTGAGATACTCGCGCCAGTGCGACGTGCCGTGCTTGTGAATCTGCCAGTGCATGCCGGTCGTCTGTTTGTCGTAGACCTGCATGCGGTACATCCCGACGTTGCGCTTGCCGTTGAGCGGATTGCGCGAAAACACCATCGGGAAGGTGATGAACCGCCCGCCGTCATCCGGCCAGCACTTCAGAATCGGCAGTTTCGTCAGGTCAAACTCGCCCTCCCGCAAAATCGTCTCCTGGCACGCGCCGCGCGAGACGACTTTCGGGAACACCGCGCCGAGTTCGGCGAACTTCGGCAGCATTTTCACCTTTTCGAGAATGCCCTGCGGCGACTTGAAATCGAGGATTTCGGTCAGCCGGTCGGCGATCTCGTCGTAGTGCGTCGCGCCGAGCGCCATGAGCATCCGGCGTTCGCTTCCCAAAGCATTGATGAGCACCGGGATCGGCGATTCCTTCACGTTTTCGAACAGCAGGGCCGGACCGCCCGCTTTCGAAACCCGGTCGGTGATTTCGGTGATTTCGAGGTCGCAGGAAACCGGGACCTTGATCCGCCGGAGTTCTCCGGCGCGGTCGAGGTCGCGGACGAATTCGCGTAAATCTTCGTAAGCCATAGCTTTGAAAGGATGAGGGATGAAGGATGAGGGATGAAAAAGGGGGAAGCCCCAATGATGAAGGAGGAAGGCTGATTGAAGAACCGGAACTTCCGGAAATGAAGGCGGTTTTGGGATGCGACAGCCCGGACAATGCCTGAATGACACGCGCGGTTCAATCCTTGTGAAACCGGGGAAACGAATGAAACGCCGCCGCCGCCCGGCGCAAGACATTCCGCCACTTCGTACAGTCAACCGGACAGATTGTCCTGAAATCAACTATCCCAAAGTCCCGAAATCCGGCTGCGCCGTCGGTTTCCGGACGAAAATCCCGAAATTAGAGACGCATCCCGGTTTCTTTCGCCGAATTCCGGTTGTGGCACATCGCTTGCTCCCATCTGGGTGAGTTTCCGGGGGCCCCAAATCCCCGCGGGGCGTCTCCCCGAACTCAACCAACCAAGAAAACTCCGGAGAATTCAGCCATGAAGAAACGTGAAATGAAAAAAAGCAAAGCCAGTCAGGCGGCGGGCAAATCCAAGGAACAGGCCGTTCAAACCATCAGCGGTCTGGAACTTGCCGCCCAGAAGATCGGCAACCCGGGGCAAAAAGGCCAGGGTCAGTCCCGCCGCAAGGGCGGTCAGGTGATTTCGAACATCAATGGCCGGGGCGCCAAGTAACCTGACGACCCTCATCTGAGGATCGTCCGCAAAGGTCGCCGGTGCCGGAAACACCCGGTTGTCTCCCAGGTCACCTTCCCGGTGCCGGTCGTCCGTTATCGCCATCATTTTCCGGAACACATCAAAGAAAACGTTCAACCACCCATCCTTTTTTCAGGCTCGGTTTTCCGGAAAACACCTGAAATCACTATTCAACTTTGGTTTTCAGGAGAAACACATGAACCAGTTCAAAATGATTTCCCGGCGCGGCACCCTGGCCTTTGCCATGCTGTTCGCGCTCGTGTCGCTGCATCCGCTGGCGCTGACCGGATTTGCCCAGAAGGGACAGACGCCGCAGACTCGTACGGCGCAGGAGGAAAGCGAACGGCAGACCAAGGCCGATTATCAGTTGGCGAACCCGATTCGTCCTTTGACAAAGGTTGAAGGCGCCGCCAACGGTCCGGTTTCGACCAACGCGGTGGGAAATACGACCTACAACATCACGTTTGACGCGGGCGACGCCATCGGCGGACTGCCCGCCGGCTCGATTCTTTCCAACCAGTACACCGCGATTACCGGCGCGACCTTCACCGCGAACGCCTTTTCAGGCCCCGGCGGTCCGACCGGCCCCTGGGCGACCAACACCGACCGGACGGTCGTGGACAGCGCGGGCACGGATGCAGGCGGACTCGGCACGCCGTTGCTGGTGAGCGGCAATATCCTCCGGTCCTTTACCGGCTGGACGCTTGAAAACGGTGATCCCAGTCTTCGCGTGAGCTTCGCCATTCCGGTTTCGACCTTTTCGGCGACCTTCTGCGGCATCGGAGCACTTCCGTCCAATGCCTCGACCAGCCTGCGGGCCTTCGACGGCGCGAATAACCAGATCGCCACCGCCACGGTCTCCGTCATCACCGGACAGGAAACGCTGACGGTTTCGAGCGCCACCCCCATCGCCAGCGTGGTGATTCTTCCCGGTGACTTCGATGACTGGGTCGGCGTCGACAACTTTTCCTTCCGGACGGTCAACGCGGTCACCCCTGTGAACGTCAACAGTTCGATTTCCTATACCCAGACGGGTGCGGCGCTGACGGGAACGACCTGTCCGCTCGGTTCGAACTACTCGAACGAATACAACCTCAACGCGAATATCGTGAACATCGGCACGACAACCCTCAACAATGTGTTCTTCCAGGTGATCGAGCTTCGTGAAGCCAACGGCACACCGCCGCTCGTTCCGTTCCGTTTGAAGACGGCGGACGATTTCGTAAGCAATTGCTCGGGAGGCGGTCTGGTCGGCTCGCGGCAAGCCATTCCCTCCCCGATTCTGGCGTCGCAACTGATTCCCGTCACCTTCCGCATCGCCATGCCGACGGTCCGGCGCTTCCGCTTCTTCGTGAGCGTCTTTGCCGACCCGAACGTGGTTGGACGAACTGGCAACACCCGGAAAATCGGCGTCATGGGCTTTGAAGTGACCGGATTCGACGCGGCGGGCAATCCGCAGGTGTCGGGAACGTTCACCCCCGAAAAGGGCCTGTCGAACACCCTGAAGCTCTCCGGCGTCACGGCGACGGCAAGCGTCAAGTAGGATTTATCGCCTTCGGGCCATAAACCAGTGAAAACGGGCGGCTTCTCTCCGGAAGTCGCCCGTTTTTTCAGTTCTGGAAACGATGCCCCGACTCAGGCGGGCTGGATTCCGCGATTTAATTTTCGACCGGCCCAAAGTCCTCGAATCGAATAACTTACGATGAACAAGGCAGCAAGAAACCGTGGAATCACCCGCAGCCCTCCCATGTCACGCCAGAACCAGCGACTGAGTACTTCCCAGGAAGTTTCAACTTCGAACCAATAAATGATGAGAAACGAGGGGAGGCGGTACAAATCGTACGCTGCGACGCCGAAAAAACAGATTCCGAGGCAAGAGGCGACGAGGAGCGAGCTTTTATTGCCGATTTTCTGAAAAATGGCCGAAGCGAGGAAAAGGCCGAGTACGACAGCCCAAGTCCGTAACGGTGAGACGTAGCAAAGACTACCACCGATTTCGGAAAGCGCCTGGGCAGACCGTGCAAGCCGGAACGCTTCACCGACAACCGAGCACAACTCAATCACTGCATAGCCGACAAGCAGGCTTTTGATGATGTCGTGTTTCGTCCGCACGGTGGTTTTCTCGGTAATGAAGTGTTGGAATTCGGATTTTTAGGTGGCTTGCGTGTTTTTCGATGATTTCAGCCAACCGCGCAGACCGGCCACCGAGTACAGAAACAGTGCGACCCCGCAGATGAACCGGGGAAAAGCCCGTACGCCATATTCCTGGAGCCAGAACCAGTTCCGAAGGATCAGCGGGCCAGCTTCGTTTTCCAGCAGTACCAGGTAGGTCAGCCTGAAGTTCAAAAGGCCCGCGATTCCGTAAATCAGCGCCCAGATGGACGGCAGGAGTCCTCTTCGGAAAGGGCGGTCCCAATCGAATTTCACGATGAGCGCGGTCAGAAAAAAAAGAAGAAGCAAGGTTCGGCGGGTGTCGCCGGCACAAACGAACGTCCGCAGATATCCGCTCTCGTCGCTCGCCGCGGCAGCCGCCAATCGCGCCGTCGCCCCCCACGTCCAGCAGAGATCAATCAGCGACCAGCCGACGATCAGACTTTTGATGATGTCGTGTTTCGTCGGCATGGCAGTTTTCTCGGTGGGAGAGGATTTTAATTCCTTAAAGGATGAGAGGTGTTTTGCGGCTGTGCCGCCTGATGTGCGGAATGGCTCTGCCTTTCCGCATCGGTCAATCAGAAAAAATTGAGGGCTTCAGCCCGATACATCTGCTCGGGGCACAGCCCCTCGCGGGATTTATGGGGAGCGTGTAGCGGAAAGGCAGAGCCATTCCGCACATCAGGCGGCACAGCCGCGTTTGTAAAAATCGCTCGTAGCCAGACTCAGAACCCGCCGCCGTCGATTTGTTCCCGAAACGGAAACCGGGGCGATGTCCCCAACGGCCCCAAAAAGAAACGAGGG
>JAAFHI010000886.1 GCA_013298335.1 Actinomycetota bacterium | reverse complement strand
GCCAATCCGCAGGGTCGCAAACTGACTGCCGAAATCGATCGTCGCCGAGGTGGACGTCAGCAGACTCAGCGGCTTGAGCGCCTGCGAAGCGCCGACCGCCCGCATGATGTTGAGCCCCGCTTCGTCAACCTCGGGAATTCCCGAAGATTTGATCATCCGGATTCCCGACAGCTTGCCGCTCTCCTCGACCCGGAACGCGAAGCCGATCGTGAAGTTCTGGTTTTCAATATCGACCTTGCCGTCTTCGTGCAGCTTGTAGAGCTTGGTGACGATGGCCTTGATCGGGCCGACGTCCACCTGCCCCATGCTCAGTTGCGGCGCTTCGGACTTCGGCTTCTCGGTGTCGGCGGGCTTCTTGCTCGCCGCCGCCGGATCCTTGCCGTCATCGGGTTTCTTCGCCGCCTGCTCGGCCTTGCGTTTGGCCTCTTCTACCTTGCGCCTGGCCAGTTCCCGCTCGCGCCGCTTCCGCTCTTCTTCCGCCTTTCGCCTGGCTTCCTCGAGCGCCGCGACCTTCTCCGGCGCCTGGAACCCCGAATCGGGATTCGCCAGCGGCTTGAACCGGGGATCGTTCAGCGTAATCCAGTCAACGTCGTATTCATTCTCGACGACATCGACTTCAAACGGCACGATGAAGTATTTGTAGGCGTGATAGCCCCAGAAAACACCGTGGACCGCCAGCGCGATCATCAATCCAATGCGCACGCCATGGCGCACCCAGAAGGACGGACGGTCCTCGAACTCGCGCGTATTCGGCGAGGCATAAATGAACTGATGCAGAATGTACGTCTGCTTCGACGAACCGTTTTCTTCCGACATTCTCGTACCTCTAGCATCGCATCCTCACGGAAAGACGCTTTTTTGGCAAGGTCAAAATGTGGAATCAGACGACGAAACAGGCTGATTTGTTGCCGGATTCGGCCTTTTTCAGGGGATATGGAACTGAATTTCCATCCCGCGACGGGCTTCCAGCACGCGGGCGGCGGGAACCTTCAACGCCGCGATTTCCAGATGCCCGGTACTGGAAAACAGCGCGAACAGTTCGTTCGGCTGGGCCTCGGCGTAGTGGGTGACGAACTTCACGATCTCGCGGTTCTTCGTTGGGTCCTGCGGATTGACCGTCACGAACTTCCCCCCACCGCGCAGCGCCGCCAGCGAAATGTGCTCCTTGGTGAAATTCGTGAAGCAGTTGCCGAAACGGTCCACATGCAGCACCGCGCCGCGCAGCACTTTCGGATTCGACGTGTCGGGTCGCGGGGTTTCGAACTTTACGTAGTCGTTGACCGGTTCGCCCATCTTGCGCGGATCGACCCCCTTCGCAACGTACCCCGCGATGGGCGCGAACACGTCCCGCCCGTGAAACGTCGGACAGACCGGATTGCGGAAATAGTAGTCAGCCGTGATGTGAATGACCCGGTTGACCGTCTCCGATTGATAGATATAGCTGAACAGCCCGTTGTCGGGGCCGATGAAGTTGAAGTTGTCGGTCATCACGAGGATCGGCCGCCGGGCTGAACCAACCGTCGGATCGACCACCGCCACGTGCGTCGTGAAACGCGGGAACA
The DNA here is from genome assembly GCA_013298335.1 of Actinomycetota bacterium. Taxonomy (GTDB): domain Bacteria; phylum Acidobacteriota; class Blastocatellia; order Chloracidobacteriales; family Chloracidobacteriaceae; genus JAAFHI01. Next base: position 949 of record JAAFHI010000886.1, on the reverse strand, counting down.
GGTCAATGGCGTTCCGCAGCGTGAACGCGCCCGCAAAAATGTCGTGCGCCGGAACGTCATGGGTGATGTCGATGAGTTCGACGTCCTGGTGAATATTGAGAATCGACGCCTTCATCGAAGCGACGAAATGGTCGCTCGTCCCGAAATCGGTCAGCAACGTGACAATCGGACGCTTGGACATTCACGAAACTCCATCGCGGGAAATTGTTTCTTCAGTGGGTGGAACGAACGGCACTCTAATTCGAACCGCGACCGATTGGAATTGTTTTTTTCCCTCCGGAATCCGGCGCGGTCCGCCCCCAAACGGCCCGAACACGCTCTCGCCCCCTCCGCTTCAGCGGTTGCCCTGCCCCAGCTCCGCCGACCGGGTCGCAAAGGCATTCAGGCAACTGTTTTTCCAGTCACTGACGGGTTTGGCCCCTGTTGTGAAGGGGAATCAGCTTCAGGCAGGATTCGGCTATCCTTTTATTCCCCTTTGTGAGTTGATGGATGCCGTGAACATGGAAACCTATTGTCCAACCTGCAAGCGAACCTTCGGGAGTGAGGACCGGGTCTGCCCCCTGCATGGCGACGTTCTGAAACCGTTTCTCCTCGATCTCAAGTTCCGGCTCCTCGAACGCCTCGGGGACGGAAGATTCGGCACCGTCTATCGCGGGCTGCACGTCCTGACGGGCGAGGAATGGGCCATCAAGATTCTGAAGCCGCTCAACCTTCCGGGAGAATCCACCGCCCGCAGCCACAAGCGGTTTCTCCGCGAAGCCAGAAACAGCGCCAAGGTCTGCAATCCCCATGTCGCGCGAGTCACCGACGCGGCCTTCTGCCAACTGACCGATCAGTTCTATCTGGTCATGGAACTGGCGAAGGGCATCACCCTCATGGAGTTCCTCAGCCGAAAGCCCGGCGGTCTCGATTCCGGCGTGGCGCTGGTGATCTTCAACCAGCTTTGCGA
>JAAFHI010000717.1 GCA_013298335.1 Actinomycetota bacterium | reverse complement strand
TCGCGGCACGACGTGGCAGGTCAACGTCCACACCGATTCCACAGTCATCGAAAGTCGCGTCGCGCAATTGCGGCTCGTGATCGTCGGAACGCTCCTGCCGGCGCTGCTCGTTCTGGTCGGACTCGGCACGGTCGCCACCCGCTGGGCGGCCAAACGCTATGAAACGGCGCTCGAATCGGCCAATTCAAAGCTCTCCGATGCCATCGACGTCTCGCAGAAGACGAATCTCGCCCTCGCCCAGGCGAAACGCGACACCGAACGCCAAAATGCCGAACTCGCCGAGGCGCGCGCCGCACTTGAGGAAAAAAATCGGGTTCTCGACGAGAAAGTGGTCGATCTGGAAGCCTCGAACCAGCGCGCCGACCGGATTTTCACGGCGCTCGCCAGGGCGCTTCCCGGCACCGTCCTCGACGAAAAGTACCGGCTCGACCGGGCCATCGGGACAGGCGGTTTCGGAGCAGTCTTCGCCGCGACCCAGCTCAACCTCAACCGGCAGGTGGCGGTGAAGGTTTTCCGCCCGTCGCCGGGCAACGATTCCGCCTCCGCAGTCGAACGGTTCCGCCGCGAGGGCGTCACCACCTCCCGCGTCCTGCATCCGAACGCCATCTCGATTCTCGATTCGAACGTGTCGAGCGACGGCATCCCCTACCTGGTGATGGAGTTACTGGAAGGCGCGACGCTGACGCAGGAACTCAAGCAGTACGGCCGCCTGCCCCTCGCCCGGTGCGCCGACATCATCGTCCCGACCTGCGGCGCGCTCGCGGCGGCTCACGCGGCGGGGGTCATCCACCGCGACATCAAGCCGGACAACATTTTTCTCCACCGCACCACGCTCGGCGAATCGGTCAAGGTCCTCGACTTCGGCATCGCCCGGCTGGTCGAAAGCGAATCAAGCGGAAAACTCACCGAGACCGGCCTCATCATCGGCACGCCGAGTTACATGTCGCCGGAACGCCTGCTCGGCCAGCCCTTCGGCGAGAAGGCCGACGTCTACGCCGCTGGAATCGTCCTTTATGAAATGCTCTGCGGACGAAAACCCTATGCCATCCCGGCCAACAACCTGCACGGGATTCTCGAAATGGTGAAAAACGACCCGCCCGACATCCGCGAATTTCTGCCGAACCTGCCGCCCGACATCGCCGCCATCGTGATGAGGGCCATCACCCGTGACCCGGCCAACCGCCCGACCGCCCACGAACTCGCCGAGGAATTTTCAGCCGCCCTGACCAGACTGGCGGAACCGTATTCGCCGTCCGCCCCGCTTCCGAAGCCCATGCCGGCTTCTGAAACGCCGACACTGCTCGAGAATTCAGTCGAGGCGCCACCCGCCGGCGGTGGCGAAAACACCACGCTTGAACTCAAGGTCAATTCCGAGCCTGAAAAAACGATTGGATACGCCGCGGAGTTTTGAAACCTCGCCAATCAAGGAATGCCGGGCCGGGGCTTGCGGTTCCCGACGCCGATCAGGCGCCCTCGCCGCTGGCCAGAACCCTCCAGCCATTCCGGTGATACTGCTCGACATCGCCACGTTCGGGATCGATTCGCATCAGGGAGAGCCACTCGTTTTCAATCAACTGACGGACGAGTTGGTGCTTCGCAATGACCCACTCGATACCCGCGCGCGGGGCCTCGATAAAAACAGCGAGTCGTTGCGGAGTGTGGCGCCAGTTTTCACCGTCGTGCAGCGACTGCATCGAAAGGCCGATCCGCAGATCGCCGCCGTTCCCCTCGAAAACCCCGATATGCCCGCCGACAACGTTATGCAGGACCTTGTTCCCGCTTCCGTAGCGGCGGTTGTCCACGGTCGAGGCGTAGTACTGCATGTTGATCCAGTTGGTGACGACCATCGGCGCCGTCATGATGAGTTCGAGAATCGAATGGTCGGTATCGGCCCGCCAATCGTAGTCGTGCAGGAACGACCGGCCCCGCAGATTGATGTTCCTGGTCCGGCGGCGCGGCGCGACGATAAAGGCCGCATTGTCCGCCAGCCCCCATTCGGGCCGGGTCTGGCTCCAGTCGGCGGCGCGGGTTTTCACGGCCTTGAACAGCGCTTCGGGCCGGGCCGCGAGATCCGCCAATCCGAGCGCGGGCGCGCGTTCGGCGCGCGCGCGGCGACCGGCCTCGTCCAGACTCGTCCGCAGGCGCGCGAGGTCGTCCGCGTGGCTCGACGGCACGGTTTCCGGATCAAACAGTTGCACGACATCGGTCGTCGTGTTGTGAAGCCCCGCGAGAAAGCACGTGTCGTCGGGAATCCGGATATTTCGTTCCACCAGCGCGTGACGGACGGACGGTTCGTTCAGCAGGGCGGCGAGCGCGCGGGCGTTGACTTCACCGGTCTGGCCGCAGCACGCGCCACAGTCGAGCCCCGCCGCGTGCGGATTGTTGGCGCTGGCGCTTCCATGACCGGCCAGCAGTACCAACCGGGCAAAATCGGCGGTCAGCCCCGTCGCCCGGAGAACTTTCTCGGCCAGATTGGTTTTGGTTTCGACGTCGTCGCCGAGCGACAGTACCGGACGCAGTCGGTCGCCCGGCTTCAATCCGGCCTGGTCGGGTGAAACCGGAGATGTTGTGCCGAACGAAAGGCTGCGACTGATCAAACTCGTGGCGTACCCCAATCCGAGCGTTTCGACCAGCGCGAAGGCCGAGCCGGGCATCCGCTTGAAACCGAGTTTGGATTTGGCCTGAGCCAGCCGATTTTCACGGGCCGCGGCGGTTTTCAGATCGCCCTCGGCGTGGCCGCAGGTATCGGTGACGCACAGGGCGGGTGCAAGCAGGCCGGGTAACTGTGGACGACGGAATTTCGTCCCCAGCGGCGCGTATTCGATGGGAAGCCCAAAGAAACCGGCGAATCCGAGGGTTTGAACTTCCGGGGCGACCGCTTCGAACGCCCGCCGGAAGACCTCCGACCGAACGTCGATACAGAACGCCGCCTGAACCGCGCGGGTCGGCTTTGGCGTGGATGCTTCGGGGGGAACGGCGGCGAGTTTCGCGGCGAGTTTCGTTCGGTAGGCAATTTCCAGCGCGCGCTGGTAGACGCTATCGAGGTTCGCCCCGGT
>JAAFHI010000234.1 GCA_013298335.1 Actinomycetota bacterium | reverse complement strand
CCTCGCCCGGTCGCTGCCGGTCATTCTCTCGGCCTTCAAGTCGGGCGTGGCCGGATTCACGGCGGCGGGAAAAGGCGTCTTTCAGGCGCGGACCGAACGCGACCTGCCGATGCCGATGGTGCTTGCAGGCGCGGGCGTGCTGGTCGTCGTCCTGACCGGCGTGCTCTACTGGATTGCCCCGCAGGTCGGCTTCAACCTGCTGTCGGCCCTCATGATTCTGGCCTTCGGGTTCTTCTTCGTGACGGTCTCGTCGCGCATCACGGGTGAAATCGGCTCGTCGTCGAACCCGATTTCGGGAATGACGGTCGCGACGATTCTCCTCACTTCGCTGATCTTCCTCGCCATCGGCAAGGTCGGCCTCGAAGCCCGCGTCATCGCGCTGTCGGTCGGCGCGGTCGTCTGTATCGCGGCCTCCATCGGCGGCGCGACCTCGCAGGACCTGAAAACCGGCTTTCTCGTCGGCGCGACGCCCAAACTTCAGCAGGTGGGCCTGATGATCGGCGTCACCACCTCCGCCGTCGCGGTCGGCTGGGTGCTGTTCTTCCTGAACAACTCCAAGACCATTTATTTCCCGAAAGATGTCACGAGCGCCGTCGCCACGACCGCGACCGGCCAGACCGTCACGCTCGAAGGCAAGACCTATCAGGTCGGCAGCCTTCCGCAACCGACCGCCGGACTGCTTTCCGGACGCTATCTCGTCAACGAGGCCGGCCTCATCCGCTTCGTCATCGACCCCGGCGTCGGCGGCAAGGAAACCAAGGCGCTCGTCAAACCGACCACCACCGGGACCGTCACCGGAACGCCGATCGGCACGATGCGCGGTCTCGACGACCTGTCGTACCAACTGGTCGCCGTCCCCGAAAAAACCGGCATTGCCGAATATCTGGTGGACCCGTCCGGGACGCCACACTACCAGCTCAAGACGCGCGACGCGGTCTTCGACGCCCCGAAAGCCTCGCTGATGGCGCTCATCATCGACGGCATCCTCCAGCAGAAACTGCCGTGGGGACTGGTGCTGCTCGGCGTCTTCATCGCCATCGCCATGGAACTCTGCGGCGTTTCGGCGCTGCCCTTCGCGGTCGGGCTGTACCTGCCGTTTTCCACGTCCTCCCCGATTTTCATCGGCGGCGCCATCCGCTGGATCGTGGACCGGGTCATGGCGAAGGAAGGAAAGGGCGCCCAGTCGGAAGCCGAGGCCGAATCGGGCAACGGCGTCCTGTTCAGTTCCGGCCTGATCGCGGGCGGGGCCATCGGCGGCCTGTTGCTGACGGCGCTTGTCGCGGCGGCGGTGAATTCGGAAGCCGTGGATAAATTCGTGAAGGCGATGAACCTCGCCGAACATGTTCCCGACATCGAGAACGCCTGGTGGTCGGATTACTGGGCGATGGCGGCATTTCTCGCGATGGGCGCGGTGCTCTACTTCTTCGGCAAGAAACCGGCGGAAACGAAGGACTGACCATGCGCGGACGTCTTCTGTTTCGACTCTTCCTCGGCGCGGCGCTGCTCGGATGTCTCCTGAACGGGTGGTCGCCGCGCCCCGCGCGGGCCGCGACGGTGGTCACGATTGACGGCAAACCGTTCAACTACGCCGAGGACCGCCTGCTCGTCTATTTCGACCCGGTCGGCAAACGCGAGACGGTCATTTTCAGTCCGGCCATCCGGTACCGCGACGACCGTTTCGCGTGGATTCTTCCGGTGACGGGCGACGTCAAACTGTCACCGGCGTCGCCCCAGTTCTTTCAGCGGCTGGACGACTACCTCACCCCGACGGTGATTCAGGAGAAGGCGAAAATCCGCGCCGGGTCGCTCATCTGGGCGTGGCTGCGTCCGGAGCCGGTCCTGCCGCCCGCCGACCCGCTCGCGCCCGGACCCGGACAGATCGTCGTCGCCCGCCGGACGGCCCTCGCCCGCGGCGACATCGTCGTCAAGGCGACCGAGAAGGACCTCGAAACCGCGCTTCAGCCGACGCTGGTCCTGCCGCCCAGCGAAAAGCCCTACAACCCGAAAATGCGCGAAGCAGCGACGAAGGAAACCGCGCCGCTTCCGAAGGGATTTCGCGAATGGGCCGCTCCGTTCATTAAAAAGAATGCGTCGTGGGTGGTGGCGACCGCCCGGACCGATGTCATCGAGCGTGAAACCGGCTATGACGAACAGGTCGCGATTCCGCCGTTCGCGGTGACCTTCACGACCGATGCGCCGGTCATCCCCCTCGTCGCCCCGCCGCCCGAAAACCCGCCGGCCAAGGCCCCGAAACACCGGAACTACCGCGTCTACGTTGTGACCAAAGAACGCAGCGACGTTTTCCGCGACGGAAAGCCGATGTTTCCGAACGAGGCCGTTACCTTCGCCGACCGCATCACGCTGAACGACTGGAAACAGAAAATCCTCGCGCCGACCATCCCCGAACTGACCATCGCGGGCGACGCCTTCCTGACTGCCTTCTCCTTCACCGAACGCGATCAGACCGCCCGCCAGTAAGGATCATCATCAAGGAAAAACCCGCCATCGTCCCCCTCGAAGCCCTGCTGTTCATCCTCGGCGGCGTGATTCTGTATTTCAAGCAGCGGCGGAAGGAGTAGTTAGCAGAGTCAGTAGTCAGTAGTCAGTAGTCAGTAGTCAGTAGTCAGTAGTCAGTAGTCAGTAGTCAGTAGTCAGTAGTCAGTAGTTCGTCGTCAGGACTTGGAAAGTTGGAAATACTACTAACTGCTGACCACTGACCACTAACTACTCAGCCGCCAGGAACTCCTCCAGCAGCAGCGCGGCGGCGACCTGATCGGTGAGTTCCTTCCATTTGCGGTGCGGGACGCCGTGTTCGCGCAGCCAGTCCTCGGCGGCGAACGAGGTCAGCCGTTCGTCGCGGGTCAGCACCGGACAGGTCACGGCTTTCCCCAGCCGTTCCACAAACTTCAAAATATGATCGGTGGCATGGTTGGACGTGCCGTCGAGCCGCCGCGACAGCCCGACGACGACGCGGGTCACATCTTCCGCGACGACGATCTCGGCAATCCGGGCGACGAGCGCCTTTGATCCGAGAATGGTGAGCGTCGCGAAGGGCCGGACCGTCAGCCCGAGTTCGTCGCAGATGGCGAGACCGGTCCGCTTGCTGCCCCAGTCGACCGCGAGCGTCCGGCGGGAAGGCTGATTGGCGATAAATGATTCGTCAGACATTTGATACTGTGTCCTTAGCCCGACCGTGAGGGAGGGCGCTCTCCATTACGCCCTCCCTCACGGTCGGGCTAAGGACACACTCTACGGCGTCATCAATCGCCCTGACCACCCGAAAAAATGACCGCACCCGATCTTTACTTTGAAAAACTCGCCGCCGCCTACGTACGGGGCAAACTCGCATCCGCCGAGACTGTCGCTGACGACCTTTTCGTCCGCCCGCTCGATGAACTGACCGGGGATGATTTCGCCGAACTCATCGCGCGCGGCCTCGCGGCGGGCCTGCGCCTGCACCGGTTCAAACGGACGATGGGTCTTTCCCGCGTCCAGCGCGTCATCGGCATGCTTCACGGTTTTCAGCCCGCTTCCCTGCTCGACATCGGCAGCGGACGCGGCGCATTCCTCTGGACGCTCCTCGACGCCTTTCCCGAATTGCCCGTCACCTGCATCGACCTGCTTGATTATCGCGTCGCCGACATCGAAGCCGTCCGCGCGGGCGGCATTTCAAATCTTTCCGGAATTGAAATGGATGCGAGCGCCATGACGTTCGACGATGATGAATTCGACGTGGTGACGCTGCTCGAAGTTCTCGAACACATCCCCGACTCGGCAGCCGTCGCGCGCGAGGTCGTCCGCGTGGCGGCCCGTTTCGCCGTTGTCACCGTTCCGTCGCACGAAGACGACAACCCGGAACATGTTCATCTCTTCGACCGCGACCGGCTGACGGCGCTCTTTCTCGACGCGGGCGCGGCGCGGGTAAACTGCGAATACGTTTTGAACCATCTCGTCGCGGTCGTCCGGACCGGAATCTGAACCGATGGACCATCTCTACAAATATCCGCGCACGCAGCACCTCGAAGGCTCGCGCTTCCAGCCGGGCGACGAGGACCTGTCCGACGTGGCGTTTTTCGACATCGCGGGGCGTCCGCTCGTGGTCGAGGAAAAACTCGACGGCGCGAACGCGGGCATCAGCTTCGACGCCGACGGACGCCTCTTTCTCCAAAGTCGCGGCCATTTTCTTCTGGGAGGAAAACGCGAAATCCACTTCGACCTGTTCAAACAGTGGGCCTCGACCCATTCAGCCGTGCTGCGCGACGTCCTCGGCACGCGCCATGTCCTTTACGGAGAATGGCTTTACGCCAAGCACACGGTTTTTTACGACGCGCTGCCGCACTACTTCATGGAATTCGACATTCTCGACACCGAGCGAATGGTCTTTCTCGACACGCCGACGCGCCACGCGATGCTCGCCGGAACGCCGGTCGTCTCCGTTCCGGTCGTCCACGCGGGGACGCTCCGCACGCCGCGCGATCTGGCGAAACTGCTGACGACTTCGCCCTACATCACCGAAACCCATCGCGACCGCCTGCGTGCCGAAGCCGCCGCCCGCGACCTCAATGTCGAACGCGCCCTGCGCGAAACCGACCCGACGCGCGACGCCGAAGGGCTCTACATCAAGCACGAGGAAAACGGCGAAGTGAAAGGCCGCTACAAGTTCATCCGCGCGAGTTTTCTGCAATCCGTCGAAGCCGCCGAAGGCCACTGGCTCGACCGCCCGATCATTCCCAACGGCCTGCGCGCCGGGACGGACATCTTTTGAAGGATGAAGGATGAAGGATGAAGGATGAAGGATGAAGGATGAAGGATGAAGGATGAAGGATGAAGGATGAAAAAGCATCGCGGCCCGGTCGTACCCGTCAATCCTTTTTCATCCTTTCATTCATTTTCTCTTTTCCCACTTCCCATTTTCTGATTTCCTCATCCCCTGTCTTTTTTCATCCTTCATCCCTCATCCTTCATCCTTTTATGGATTTTGCCTCCCTCAACTGGACCTTCCCCCACTGCCCGGTCGCGCCGGACTATCGCGTTGACTGGCCCGCGCTCGAGGAGCGTTTCGCGTGGCTGCGGGCGATGCGCGATTGCCCGCAGGACCCGATTCATCACGCCGAAGGCGACGTGCTCACGCACACGAAAATGGTCTGCGAAGCATTGGTCGGGAATTCCGCGTGGCGCGCGCTGCCCGATCACGCGCGGTCGATCCTGTTCGTCGCGGCGCTGCTGCACGACGTGTCGAAACCCGCCTGTACGCAGATCGGCGACGACGGTCGCATCACCTCGCCGAATCACAACCGGCGCGGGGCGTACGCATCGCGGATGATTCTCTGGGCCGCCGAGGAGTTCGACGGGAAACCCGTCCCGTTTTACGCGCGGGAAATGATCGTCGGACTGATTCGCCGGTCGAGCCTGCCCTACTTCGCGCTCGAAAACGCCGACGGCGCGAAGCGGATCATCCACGCGAGCATGGTCGTCCGGTGCGACTGGCTTGCGATTCTGGCCGAAGCCGACACGCGCGGACGCGAGTGCGCCGACCGGCAGTCGCTGCTCGATAAAATCGAACTCTTTCGCGAATTCTGCCTTGAACAGCGCTGTTTCGACGCGCCGCGCGCCTTCGCGAGCGACCACAGCCGGTTCATCTATTTCAGGAAGGAAAATGGCGATCCCGACTACGCCGCCTTCGACGACACGCGCAACGAGGTCACGCTGATGTCGGGCATTCCCGGCGCGGGCAAGGACACCTGGATCGGCGCGCACGCCGATGGAATGCCGGTCGTCTCGCTCGACGGACTGCGCCGCGAAATGGGCATCTCGCCCGAAGACAATCAGGGCCGGGTGATCGCGGCGTCGAAGGAACGCGCCCGGACATTTTTACGCACCGCCACGCCGTTCGTCTGGAACGCGACCAATACCTCGCGCCGCATCCGGGAAGGTTTGATTGAACTCTTCACCTCGTACGGCGCGCGGACCCGCATCGTCTATTGCGAAGCCCCGCTCGACGACATTTTCCGCCGCAACGCCAAACGCGAGGCGGTCGTACCAGCGCGGGTCATCCGCCGCCTCGCCGAATC
>JAAFHI010000932.1 GCA_013298335.1 Actinomycetota bacterium | reverse complement strand
CCGCGCGTTGCTGATTGCCACCGCCGCGTGGTCGGCGAAGGTCTTCAGCCATTGGTAATGCGAATCTTCAAGCCGCCGGTCGCAAAACACCCCGAGGACACCGAGTGTTTCGCCGCGAAAGACGAGTGGATGCCCGATAAAGCTCCGAACGCCCGGCACGTCGTCCTTGAAAATGCTTGAAACGGACGGTTGCCGAAAACCGCGCGCAATCCATTGCGAGTCATCGCCGATCTCGCGCAGCCAGACGGATTCACCCGTCTTTCCGATGGTTCCCAGAACCCGCAGTCCGAGCGGAAACCGGCGAAAGAAACCGTTCAGGTCTTCCAGAACTACCCGGTTGCCCAGGCCAGCGCTCGTCTGGCTCGCCACCAGATGGAGACAGTGTTCGCGATCGGGGCAATGGTCGCGCAAAACGCACCGCTCGCACAGATCACCCGGCAGGATCAGCCAGATGCGGGCCAGCAAAATCCCCGGCTGGTTGGCCAGCGCGCGGGAAATCATCTGGAGTACTTCGTCAAACGGGCGCACGTCGGCAATCGCCAGCATGATCCTTTGAAGTTCGGTGATATCCATCCGGGTCACAGCGAAAAGTCGTTGCCGCGGCAACGAAAAAAAACGAAGCAGCGAAAAGTCGTCGCTTAAAAAAAAGGCGGAACCATCGAAATCCAAGGAAACCCCGGAAAAATTCCACGAACCTCCGGAAAACCGATTTTCGGCACGGAATGTGCCTTTACGAACGGTTGACGTTCCAAAGTCCCCCCGGACCTTGAAAACAGACATTCCCTGACGTGAATACTCAGCCCCAACTTGAAACGCTCGCGAATTTCGAGGCGTGCGTGATGCCCCATCTGGCCTATCTGGGCCGGGTCGCCCGCCGCATCGCCCGCCCGCCCATCGACCCGGACGATCTTGTGCAGGACACCCTGATGCGGGCCTGGAAATACTGGAGGACCTTCAGCCCCGACTCGAACTGCCAGGCGTGGCTGGTCCGCATACTCACCAATGTCTTGAAAATTCACTTCGCGAAGACGGCGGTCCTGCGCGAATCCCTGTCGGTTGACGAGCCGTTCCGGATCAGCCTCGCCGGGCCTCCGGCGCAGCTTTCCTTCGACGCCGACCAGATTCTCGAAATCCTGCCGCAGCCGAACCGCCGGCTCGTGACCATGATCGTCATCGAAGGCTATTCCTACGCTGAAACCGCGTTGGCGCTCGGCGTTCCCATCGGGACCGTGATGTCGCGCCTGTCGCGTTCACGACAAAAGCTCGCCCGCGAACTCAACCTTCGGAACGGCGGGGCGTATTTCGGAAAAGGAGAAGCTCAGACTTCGACGAATTCAAGGGTTTCCATCCGTCGTCCATCAACCCGAACCCGCAGAACATCGGGCCGCGAATAGTGGCCCGCCGGATCGTAGTTATGACGGGCGCGGCCAATCCGCTGGAGGGAAACCTCCGCGACGGCGATGCCCTCCTCGCCGTCGGGGACCATTGCCAGAATGCGGCCACTCGGGGAGAGAATGCGCGTTCCGCCCGTACAGCAGGAACCCAGTCCTCGCTCGACAACTTCCGCTTTCAGGGGAAAGTCATCGGGAATGTCGGGGGCGGCGAGCAGTCCGCCCGCCGAAACGACGTAGGAGCGACTTTCGAGCGCGATGAACTTCGAAATATCGGCGGTCAGTTCGGAACTTCCGGGCCAGACCGCGACGTGGATGTTCTCGCCAAGTTCGTAAAGGACCTGTCGAGGCAGGGGCATCCAGTTTTCCCAGCAGTTCAGGCCACCCAGGCGGAAGCCGCCCCATTCATGAACTTTCAACCCGTGTCCGTCGCCGTTGCTCCAGACAAGCCGCTCCTCATAGGTCGGCACCAGCTTGCGATGGACTCCCACCAGACCGCGTTCCGGATGAATCGCGGCCAGCGAACAATAAATCGAATGCCGCGCATGGCGATTTCCACGCTCGGCAAAGCCAAGGTAGACGAACGCCCCGTGGTCGCGCGCCGCCTCGACAATCCGGTTCATCAATGGCCCATCGGCTTCAACCGCGGCTTCGAGATAGGCGGCATAGGCTGCTTTCTGTTGCGGGCTGTCGAACGAGGCACCGTCGGTGACCGAAAGCCACGCGGGATAACCGGGAAGAAAGGTTTCGGGGAACACCACCAGTTGCGCGTCCTGCCCGGCGGCGCGGCCAATGAGCGACACGACTTTCTCGGTCGTCGCCGTCGCATCGAGAAAGACCGGGGCGGACTGCACGGCTGAAACGATCATGACGAAATCTCCGATGGATTGGGACCTGGGACGGGAGAGATTCGGGTCACCCGGCTGAGGTCGCACGGGAAACGCGGTTCAACTGGTACAGCCGCGACGCCGGATCGTGCCGGTGT
>JAAFHI010000770.1 GCA_013298335.1 Actinomycetota bacterium | reverse complement strand
CGAGCATCAAGGCGGGATTCGCGAATCTGTGCGGCCTGCTCGCCCTGTTTTTCGTTCACGGCTTTCTGATGGTCCCCGTCGCGCTGCTGACCTGCGGCATCGGCGTCTATCTCTACCTTCCGGTGTCGCTGGCGTCCTATGCCGTGGCCTACCGGCAGGTCTTCCCCGAAATCGCCTCCTTCTGGGAAGAACCGAAGGTGCAGTATCCACCGGCCTATCCTCCGGCCCAGCCGAACCAGCCACCCTATGGCCGACCGTATGATATTTGAAACCGGTAAAGGTGTCGGGTATCAGGGGTCAGGGGTCAGGTGGTCCTGGCCCCGCGAAATCCGACGTGGTCGCGGATTTTACAGCCCTTACCCAGTCTTTGCGGGCCGGGTAGACCGGCGCGAACTTGCAGCTTGGAGGTTTGCGCCCTATCCCGTATGATGCGCCCCAATCCCGTTCGAGAATTTTTTGCCGGCTTATGCGTCTTTACCCCGCACTCCTCGCACTCTGCCTGCTGGCCGCCCCGTGGCCGGCGGTTTCCGCCGTCACGGCCCCCGTCCAGAAGGAAAAGGACCTCAAACCGATCGACATCGTGATCGGTTGCGTGGAGGCGTTTTTCCGAAACGACGACCCGGCCATCCGGCAGTTTCTCACCGACAAGGCGAAAAACACCCTTTCCGACCTCGCCACCACCGACAATGGGGCCTACAACGACATCCGTCGCGCCCTGCTCGGCAACCACCCGCTCGCCCGACTGGCCGACGCCGGGGTGAAGGTCGAGACCATCACCGCCGCGGGCGGCTCGCGCGAACTGCTTCTCAAAGACGGCAACCGCATTGTCGGCAACGTGTCGTTCCGCGACTCAACCGAGGAAAACCTGGCGGTCGTCGAAATCCGCTTTTTTCTGAACTCCGATTCCGCCCACCCGACGGTCACGCAGGTCGTGCTCAACCGCGACCGGAAGCTCAAGGTCTGGCGGATCACCGCGTTCTACGTGGTGGCTTTCGGCGGTCAGAGCGACGACGTTTTCGAACTCGAACGTCTGACGGACACCCGCATTCTCGCCAATGAAACGGCAGTCATTCCCGTGTTGCGCCAGCTTCAGGAAGCCGAAGCCAGATACTCGCTCGGCGCCGGACAGAGCCGGTTCGGCTCGCTCGCCGAGTTGAAACGCGCCGGGGAAGTCACCGGTGAAATCGCGACCGGTTCATACAAGGGATACAAGATTGAAATCGTCGCCAACAACGAGGCCGTCCCGCCGACGTTCATGATTCATGTCGTCCCGCAGGCGTACGGCAAGACCGGGCGGCGGTCCTTCGTGATGGATGACACGGCCAAGCTGCATGGGGCCGACCGGCGCGGCGAACGCGCCACCCTCGCCGATCCGGTCATCGTACAGAACGGCGAAACGGGCGAGGACAACTGAACCGAGGGGAAACACCGCGATGAACGGCAATCTGATCCAGGACGCCCTGCCGGACGTCATTCGGCGCATCTATACGCGGCGTCTGACCGGCGAATTGAAACTGACGCAGTACAGCGTCAGCAAATCCATCTATTTCGAACTCGGGGCCATCGTCTTCGCGTCGAGCAACGACCGCAACGACCGCATTGGCGAGAGCATGATCCGCAACGGGCTGCTCTCGCAGGCGGATTTCATGCGGGCGTCGCAGCAGATGTCCCGCGGGAAGCGGTTCGGGCGCATTCTGGTCGATCTCGGCATCGTGGATGATCGCGGGCTGCAATATGCCGTCACCTTCCAGATTCTCGACATCATCTACTCGCTGTTCGGCTGGACGCTCGGCAATTACGAATTCGCGCCGCGCGACAAGCCGGTCCCCGACGATCTGCGGCTCGAACTCTCGACGGCGAGCATCGTGCTCGAAGGTGTCCGGCGGATTCAGGACATCACCATCGTCCAGCGCGGCATGGGCGACCTGAACCGGCTCATCTCGCCGTCGATGGATCCGCTCCTGCGGACCCAGACGCTCTCGCTCAAGCCGATCGAGCGCGCGCTCATCGCGGGCATCAACGTACCCATGAACGTCATGCAGGCGCTGATGCTGGTCAACGCACCGCCCAACGTCACGCTGCAAGCCATCTACGGCCTGATTTCGGCGGGAATTCTCGAACGCCAGTCGGCGCCGACCGTCAACCGCGAAACCGGCCAGATGGAAGTGCCGCGCGAACTCATCGAGCAGGCCGCCTCCGCCCCCCCGGTCGTGCCGCCGAAAGTGGCCGCCAACGTGGCGAAAAAGACCGGCTCGCTCAAGGCGGTCAACATGCTGATCGCGATGCGGGCGAAAGTGCAGAGCACCAACGACCCGTACGAAATCCTCGCTGTGACCAAAACCGCCACCCGCGACGAGGTCCGCGACGCCTACTACCGGCTGGCGAAGGATTTCCACCCCGACCGCCATCTCGGCGCGCCGCTCGAAACGCGCCGCGAGGTGGATGAACTCTTCGCCCGCATCACCGAAGCCTACGAGGCGATTCGCGACCGCGAGGCGAAAGCCGCCACCGGTCCCCTGATGGCCCCGATGCCGATGTCGTCGGCCCAGCCCAGCCCGTCGGCCCCGTCGGCTTCCGCCCCGGCGGAATCCACCGCCCAGCGGGAACAGCGGGCCGACGGTCTCTTCCAGGATGCCCGCTCCAAGATTTCCCTGCGCGATTACAACGCGGCGCTACCGCTCCTGCGGGAGGCGGTCAAACTGATGCCGGAAGCCGCGCGATTCCAGCTCGTGCTCGGGACGACCCTGACCGTCTTTCCCAAACTCCAGCGGGAAGCGGAAACGGTCCTCCGCAAAGCCGCCGAACTCGATCCCTTCAACACCGCGCCGCTGGTCGCCCTCGGACAGCTCTACGCCCGCGCCGGAATGAACATTCAGGCGGAAAAGACCTTCGGCG
>JAAFHI010001012.1 GCA_013298335.1 Actinomycetota bacterium | reverse complement strand
CCCCGCGCGACTTGAAACTCGACGTGCTGGCGCGCGTTTTGAAAGGCGAAGAGGCGCTGCTCGTCACGGCTCATCGCGCGCAGGACATGCTCTCGGCCCTGCGGCTGGCGAAGGAATTCAACGTCAAGCTCGTCTTCGACGGCGCGGCGGAAGCGCATCTCATCGTGAAGGACATCAAGGATTCGGGCTTCCCGGTCATTCTTCACGCGACGATGCTGCGAAGCGGCGGCGAAGCCGAGAACGCAAGTTTCGAAACGGCTTCGATTCTTCGCGCGGCGGGCATTCCGGTCGCGATTCAGAGCGGGTACGAAGCCTACGTTCCGAAAACCCGCGTGGTACTCTTCGAAGCAGCGGCGGCGGCGGCCAACGGCCTCAAATTCGAGGAAGCCCTCGCCACCATCACCATCGACGCGGCGAAGATTCTCGGCATCGCCGACCGCGTCGGATCGCTGGAAACCGGCAAGGACGCAGACCTTGCACTGTTTGACGGGGATCCGTTCGAATACGGCAGCCACGCGGTCGGCGTCATCATCAACGGACGCATCGTCAGCACCGAGCCGCGGTAAACCTGAAATGAAACCCTGACCGTCCGGAGGGTTTCCCAACCTTCCCTGACGGTCAGGGTTTCATCTTTATGAACATCACCATTCCCGAACTTTCCCTCGTCACACTCATCGGCCCTTCCGGCTCGGGGAAGTCCACCTTCGCCAGACAGCACTTTCTGCCGACCGAGGTCATCGCCTCGGACTACGCCCGCGCGCTCATCTGCGACGATGAAACCGATCAGTCGGTCACGCCGGATGCGTTCGACATCGTGTACTACATTGCCGGGAAGCGGCTCGCCGCCGGGAAACTCGCGGTGCTCGACGCGACCAACGTCAACACCGACGCCCGCAAGCCGATCATTTCGCTCGCCAAGAAAAACCACGTCCTCCCGGTCGCCATCGTGTTCGACCTGCCGCGCCGGGTCTATCTCGAACGCAATTCAAACCGCGAACGGGTCGTTCCCGAGTCGATCATCAAGCAGCAGAGCGACAATCTGCGGCGTTCGATTCACAAACTGCGCGAGGAGGGGTTCCGGCACGTCTACGTTTTGCGGTCGGAAGAGGAGGTCGCCGCGGCCACCGTGACCCGGACGCCGCTCTGGACCAACCGCAAGCAGGAACACGGCCCGTTCGACATCATCGGCGACATTCACGGCTGTTACGACGAACTCGAAACGCTGCTGAAAACGCTCGGCTACGAATTCGCCCCGGCGGAAGAAACCGCAGTGTTTCCCTATGACGTCCGGCATCCCGAAGGCCGAAAAGCCCTGTTTCTGGGCGATCTGTGCGACCGCGGCCCGAAAACGCCGGAGGTGTTCAAGCTCGTGATGGCGATGGTGAAGAACAACCGCGCCCTCATCGTGCCGGGCAACCACGACGTGAAGCTGATGAAGAAGATCAATGGCCGCAACGTCAACGTCACCCACGGGCTGGCCGAATCGCTTGATCAACTTTCGCGCGAAACGCCCGAACTTTCAAAATCCATTGCGGAATTCGTGGATTCGCTCGTGAGCCACTTCGTGCTCGACGATGGAAAACTTGTCGTGGCCCACGCGGGGATGAAGCAGCTTTTTCAGGGACGGTCATCGGCGACGGTGCGCGACTTTGCGCTCTACGGCGAAACGACGGGCGAAACGGACCAATACGGCCTGCCGGTACGCTACAACTGGGCGGCGGAATATCGCGGCCCGGCGATGGTGGTCTACGGCCACACGCCCGTTCCCAACGCCGAGTGGATCAACAACACGATCTGCGTGGATACTGGCTGCGTCTACGGTGGAAAACTGACGGCGCTGCGCTACCCGGAACGCCAGCTCGTTTCCGTGCTGGCGGCGAAGGTTTACTACGAATCGAAGCGGCCATTTCTGCCTGAACATGAACCGGCAACCGACGACGCGCGATCGGCGCAGCAGGTCGCCGACGACATGCTCGACCTCGACGACGTGATCGGGAAACGGCTGGTCGATACGCGGATGTACGGAAAGATTCAGATTCGCGAGGAAAACGCCATCGCCGCACTGGAAGTGATGTCGCGCTTCGCGGTCGATCCGAAGTGGCTGGCCTATCTTCCGCCGACGATGTCGCCCTGCGAAACGGCGGTCGAGGACGGTTTTCTCGAATATCCAGGCGAGGCGTTC
>JAAFHI010000816.1 GCA_013298335.1 Actinomycetota bacterium | reverse complement strand
GGTGGCGGGCGCGTTCGATTCCCGCGACCAGCGGCCCTACCTCGATTCGCTCAACAACATCACCATCAAGTACGCCCACGACGGCGTCACCCCCGGCATCCCGGCCCGCGCCATGCTGCTGGCGGCCTGGCTCGGGGCGCAACTCAAATGGAATCTGAAGGATGCGCAACTCATTTCCGACACCTCCTGCGAGTTCCGCTTTCGTTCGAACAAGGCCCGCATCCAACTGGAAATCGTCCCCGAAGAGCACACTGGAATCGCCCTTCACGACATCACCAATGTGACGATGTCGGTCGGCAAGCCGGAAACCGCGCGGTTCTCGATCACCAAGAAGGCGACCGAGGGAGAGGGAGAGTCCCTGTTCGAAACGTCGGTGGCCATCGAAGGCGGCGCGAACTACAACCGGATGGTCTCATTGCCCCAGCCGAACGACGCCAACCTGATCTGCCGCGAAGTGGCCGTTTTCGGACGCAACAAGACCTACGAAAAGGCGATCTACTACGCGCTCGATCTCATCAACGAACTGGAAGCCGACGCGAAAGTCCACTAATCGGGGATAGGGGATGGGGCATGGGGGATGGTTACTTCCGAAACCGATGTTTCTCGTAAAACCTCGGGCTTTTCGGTTTTCACCATCCCCCATGCCCCATCCCCCATTCCCCACCGGAGACCCCCAATGTCCTACGAAGTAAAGACTTTTCCCGATGCCAAGGCGCTGGCCGAACACGCCGCGACGTCCTTCATCGAACACAGCCGGGCCGCGATTGCCGCCCGGGGCCGGTTTTCCGTGGCACTTTCTGGTGGCAGTACGCCGCGGGCCATTTTCGCCGTCCTCTCAGCCGATCAGTTCAAAACCGAAGTCGAATGGAGCAAGGTTCATATCTTCTGGGGCGACGAACGCAACGTGCCGCCGGACCATTCCGACAGCAACTACCGGATGGCGAAGGAAACCCTGCTCGATCTGGTGCCGATTCCGGCGGAAAACGTCCACCGGATGGAAGGCGAACTCGACGCCGCCGAGGCCGCCACGAACTACGCCGCCGGTTTGAGCGCATTTTTCGGCGATGAGCCCCACAAATTCGACCTGATTCACCTCGGGATGGGCGACGATGGACACACGGCTTCCCTCTTTCCCGGCACGACGGCCCTCGCCGCCACCGAGGCGACGGTCGTGTCCAACTTCGTGGCGAAATTCAACACGAACCGCATCACCTTCACCGCGCCGCTCATCAACGCCGCCCGCGCCGTCGAGTTCTTCGTGACTGGAGCCAACAAGGTCGATCCGCTGTTTGAAGTTTTAAAAGGCGAACGGCACACCGACCTCTATCCGTCACAACTCATCGCGCCGACCGACGGCACGCTGACCTGGCTGGTTGACGCCGCCGCCTCGGCCCGGTTGACAGCGTAAGGTCCGGCATCGGACAGTTGAAGCCTCGGAGCTGGTTGGTTCCGGGGCTTCATTCTTTTTTGGTTCGGAATTTTCAATGTCGAATCGTTTTCTGGGCATCACTTTCGCCGGAGGTGGAAACCGGGCGTTCTACCAGTACGGTTTCATGCGCGTCCGGCACGACCTGTGGAAACACGTCGGGGCGGTCGCCTCGTGCAGCGCGGGCGCGTGCGTGGCCACGTTCATCCTGAGCGAACGAGGCGAGGAAACGAGCGCGTTCTGGAAGCAGCGCCGGTCGCACGTCACCAAAAACTTCGAATGGGGTAACCTGTTGCGCGGCAGGAAATTGACGCCGCACGCCCCGGTCTACCGCGACACGCTGCTGTTCGCCTACCGTGAAGGCGGACTGGAACGCATTCAAAAACAGCCCTTCCCGATTTACATACTGGCGGCGGAACTTCCCCCCGCCCTCCCCGCGTCGCTCGCGACCCTGCTCGGAATGACCGCCTACAGCGTCGAAAAGACGTTCAAAAAGGCGATGCTTCATCCAAGCTGGGGAAAGTATCTCGGCTTCAAGGACGCCGCCTTCGACGCCCGCGAATGCGAGACCCCCGAGGAACTCACCGCGCTGGTCATGGCGTCCTCCTCCACGCCCCCGTTTACCCCACTGGGCGAATTCGGACGGAAAAAACTGCTCGATGGGGGCCTGGTGGACAACGTCCCGGCCTTTCTGCTCGACGATGCCCCGATTGAAAAGCACCTCGTGATGCTCACCCGGCCCTACCCGAACCAACTCCTCGGACGCCGGGGCAACCGACTCTACCTCGCCCCCTCGGGCCCGACGCCGGTGACGCGATGGGATTACACCCGGCCCGATCTGGTGGACGAGACGATTGAAATGGGCGCGCGGGAAGCCGAGTTGTACAAAACCGAGCTGGATGAATTTTTGAATTGCTGAGATGGAACACAAAGACACGGAGGCACGAAGACACGAAGAATTGAATTTCCTTTGTGCCTTCGTGTCTTCGTGCCTTTGTGTTCAATAGCTTATGGATACCCTCTTCGACCTCGAATCGCCCGACCCGACCCCGCCACCAACCAACCCGACCATCGGCCCGCTGGCTGACCGCATGCGCCCGCGTACGCTGGACGAGTTCATCGGTCAGGACCACATCGTCGGCCCCGGACGGCTGCTTCGCCGGGCGATTCAGGCCGACCAGTTGTCGTCACTGATTTTCTTCGGCCCGCCCGGTACGGGAAAAACCACCCTCGCCAGGATCATCGCCAACACGACGAAAGCCCATTTCGCGGCCATCAACGC
>JAAFHI010000927.1 GCA_013298335.1 Actinomycetota bacterium | reverse complement strand
TCTCGCCGCTCATCTTGTTGAGCAGATAGGGTTCGACGGCGGACTTGTATTTGCCGACCCGCGTCACCTGCACGCCGATGCCGTACTTTTTGAACGCATCGCCGAGAAACATCATTTCCGACGCCAGCCCGTTCATCTCGATGGCCCCGAACGGGTTCAGGTAGCAGGTATCGGCGACCGACGCGAGGTAGTAATCGCGCTCCGAGTAGGCCTCGTTGTAGGCGTAGATCGGTTTTTTCGTCGTCTTGAACCGTTCGAGCGCCTCGCGGACTTCCTTCAGCGCCGCGAAACCCGACCCGTAATTGTCCGTGCCGAGATTGCCGTGCATGTAGATGCCGACGATGCGCTTGTCCTTGGCCGCCTTGTCGATACAGTCGAGGACGACACTGAGCGGAATCGAACGCGAACCGCCGCCGATCAGCTTGTCGAGACCCGTTTCACGCAGGTCCGCCGGCGGCGCGCTGTCGCTGATGGTGGTCGAAAGGTCGATGACCAGAACGGCCTTTTCCTCAACCTTCGGCTCGGACGGCCCGCCGCCCGACGCCAGGGAAATCAGGAAAAGGACGAAAAAGCCGAAAATCGCGGCAAAGAAGATGATCGTGCCGGTCAGGCTGGCGAAGACGGTCTTGAGAAAATCACGCATGGGCAGTAGTCAGCAGTCAGTGGTCAGTGGTCAGTGGTCAGTGGTCAGTGGCGAGAAGCCATCTGTCGATTGGTTTGATTGAAAGAAATGAATCTTCAACCTGTTTGAGAGTCCACATGCTCGGGCTGGGAGACCCGCGCTGTGTCACTTTCACACAAAACTGAAATCGTTCAAACGTTGCTCTACGAAAAAAGACGATGAAACGGCTACAGAAATTTCTCGACGTTCGTCCGCCCCGAACATGCTTCAACAAAATCAGATGCAATCCGAGGCGCCGCGTCCCAATCGAGATTTCCCGCCGCCGCCACGACGACCGGATACTCACCATCCACCGCGTCTTCTCTCATGTCAAAAAGATAGAACACACCGCCGCCATTGAAAGCAAAAGGTACGGCAAACGGCATGTACTCAGGGATTTCGTAAGCAACTATCATTGACCGGACATCCGCAGTGCCGAAAAATCCGAATTCCCGCGAGCCGTTTGCACACCAAGGACCATCCGCCCATTGAAGAAATTCAAGGTACGTTTTCGGGAGCGGTCGATTCGGGAAAGTCCATTTCCGAGGATCAAAGGACTGAACCGCGGCAAACAAAGGGTCTGTTCTGGGGAAGGGATTTCTTTGCCGGGCAATGATTTCCCTTGCTTCCGCTTCAGTCACCGTTACCGAGATTGACGCTATGAATGACTGAATCTGATCGCTCGTGGCACCAGGTGACAGCGCTGTTTGTTCAAACAAGGCCGCCCAATCCCTCATCCTGGAAATGCTCCCTGTCTCTCCATCAAGAGTTAAAACGATAACATCGGTGGCCGATGTTTCTTGACTGACTGCTGGCTGCTGGCCACTGACTGCTTCCTTTATCGATTTCCGACAAACTCGCCGAGTCGGGCGTAGACGTCACGCAGCACATCGGGCGGCGGTAAGAAGACGATACGGAAATACCCGTCCGCGGGGTTCAATCCAAATCCGGAGCCGTGAACGAACAGGACGCCGGTTTCGCGCAGCAGTTCGAGAATGAACTGCTCGTCGGTCCGGCCCTTCAGGTCTTCCACCTGCGCCATCGCGTAGAACGCCGCGTCCGGACGCCAGCATTTCATCCCCGGAATCGCATTGATCATGTCCGCCGTGATGTCGGCGCGGATTTTCATTTCCTCCATCACCGCCGGCAGGTGCGACTGGTCGGCCAGTGCCGCCGGAATCACCTGCTGCGTCGGCAGCGGGCTGCAAATGCGCGCCTCGGCGATTTTTCGGACGCCCGCGATGTATTCGCCCGCGTTCTTCGTGTTGGTGTAGGTCATCCAGCCCACCCGCCAGCCGGGGACGAGGTGCGACTTCGAGAGACTTTCCATCGTGACCACGAGGACGTCGCGGCCCTCGGCGAGTTTCGCCATCGCGGGCGGCGGCGCGCCGTAGGACATCCGGTGATAGACCTCGTCGGCCAGCACGACCAGATTGTGCGCCTCGGCGATGTCGAGCAGTTGCGTGATGAGTTCGGCGTCATAGACCGCGCCGCAGGGGTTGTTCGGGCTGATGAGGACGATCGCCCGGGTGCGCGGCGTGATTTTCGCCCGGATTTCCTCCGGGTCGGGCAGCCAGCCGCGCGCCGGGTCAAGCGTGTAGTAATTGTCGTGCGCGCCGAGCTTCGCCGTAATCGCCGTATATAAAGGATACGTCGGGCAGGGCATGAGGACATCGTCGCCCGCTTCGAGCAGTCCGCTCAGAAGAATGTCCGCGCCTTCCG
>JAAFHI010000758.1 GCA_013298335.1 Actinomycetota bacterium | reverse complement strand
GCCGAGGTGGGGCCATGAATCCGATGTCGAAATCGCCGCCTTGATCTTCACGCCGGGAAACCGCTTTTCGGCTTCGGCGATGACCTTCGCGGAATACCCGGAGGAAATCGGGGCTTCAAGAATCACGATGCCGTCTTCCTGCCGAACCAACGCCACGTTCCACAGCCCCGGAATCTGGACGATTCCCGGCGCGAGATCGCTGGCCGGACGGTCCGGACGCCCGAGCGGGAGGTCCGAAATCTTCTGCCAGGCCCGACGCGCAAACCCGGTTTTCACGTCCTCGGTGATCTGAAAGTCGGCGTCCGTCGCCTTCGGATTGAACTCAATTTGGGAAATGGTCAGGGTCCGGAACGGCGTGCCGTTGCGTTCGACATCCCATTGCCGCGGATAGTGGATGCCGCCCGGTTCGAGCGACCAGAAGGAAAAAGAGGTCCGCGACGAAAAATCGCCCCAGACGCCCCAGAAAAAGTCATAGGGATTTGCACGGACGATCTCGACCGCCGTCGGAAGCGACGTGTGGGCATTCAGAAACACCCGGACCGGCGCGCCGCGCCAGGTGAAACCGACGACGTGATGCGGTACGCCCTGAAGAACGACATCGGCCTCGCCACGCAGATCGCCGGCGGCGAGCGCGGTGGCCGGGAGGCGTTCGGGCGACAGCGCCAGCGACGCTTCGGCTTCGAAAACCTGGGCCGTCCCGCCCGGAAACTGCCGCCCGGCGCGCTCCATCGCCGCGATTCCCCCCGCAACCATCACCGCGCTCTTCCCGGCGGCTCCGATGGCCGGGCTTTTGTCTTCCTTTTCCTGCCGAAAGCGGTTGTTTTCGAAATCGCGCAGTTCGGTGACGGCTTCGTAGGAAACGATCCACGGCCCTTCCGGGCGCTCCGACTGTTCGAGCAGGTTCTGATGTCCCTCGGCGGTGAACTTCACCGACTTGATGGCCGCGAGTTTCTCCATTCCGCCCATCGCCGTCGCGGCGGCTTCAATCAGGTGTTTTGCATCGGGCGCGGCAGGAATTGAGGCCCCGACGGCGCGGGTTCCGAACCAGACCGAGACGAGCAGCAGACCGGCCACGGACCGGTACCAAAGCGTTTTTCGCATTGTTGAATCCTCTTCATTTTTTTCCGCCGGAAACGGCGGTGATGTGCGTTCATTTGGCGCGGGAAACGCCTCAGAACGACCATCGGATTCAACAAAATGAGGGAAGAGAAACTCGGCTGGGGCGAACGGCGGGATTTGCGTGGCGAGCGGTTTTTTCGGGCGGCGTCAGGCGAGGCGGGCCGCCACCCTGTCGCGGAACCGGCGGCTGACGGTGAGTACGGTTCCGTCTTCCATTTGAAGGCGGGCCTCGCCGCTGGGCAGCGATTGAAGTTCCCGCGCCAGCCCGGCATTGATGACGGTCGAACGGTGGATTCGAACGAACTGCTCCACCGGCAACTGGCTTTCGATGTGGGCGAGCGTGTCCCGAATCGAATGCTCGCCGTCATTCGTGAAGAGTCGGACGTAGTTGTCGTCAGCCTCGATGCGCCGGATGTCGTCAAAACGCAGGAACAGGACGCGCCCGCCCGACTTCACAAGCAGCCGCCGCGGCGCCGGAAGCTCGGCGGCGACCCGTTCGATCAGGGCATTCGTCCGGTCGCGCTCCGCCGCCTGCTGTAACCCGCGATGCTGTGCCTTGACCCGCGCCAGCGTTCGCGCAAAGCGTTCCTCGTCGAACGGTTTCAACAGGTAGTCGAGGGCGAATGCCTCGAACGCCTTCAATGCGTACTGGTCATACGCCGTGCAGAACACCACCATCGGCTCGGCGCGCGCGCCGACCGCCCGCAACACGCCGAATCCGTCGAGTTCGGGCATTTGAACATCCAGCAGGACGAAGTCAGGTTGAAGTTCGAGGATGGAAACCACGGCCTGCGCGCCGTCCGAACATTCGCCGACGATTTCAAAATCGGAATCGGCGGCCAGCAGACTCCGCAGATACCGGCGCGCAAACGGTTCATCGTCAATGACAAGCGTCCGCAGGGTCATGGCGTTCTGGTAAAGAACTGGTTGCAGGTTTTAAAAATACAACTTCCTATTTTGAATCAACGGATTACCAAAAAGTCGTCAGGCTTGGTTTGAGATCGAAAAAAACCAGTGTTTTTCTGAATTCCTTGCCCGAATTCATCTTTGGGGTATTCATTTGGCCTCGGTTCCGCCTACTGAAACCTGCAATCAGTGCACTTTAATTCGGATATCATAAACAAAATTTATTTAAGCCCCTCTTTTTCAATAAAAAAATCAAGCTTGCCAAGAGAAGCAAAAGAAATATTCTTATGCAAATAGTTATAAAGATTTATTCTTTCAATTTCGGTTTTTGGATTTAAAGAAAACGGACATTTTTGCGATAAAAATCCAAAAGTTGCTGAAATCTTGCAGCTCTCAACTTCGTCTACATTACTAGCTTTAAATTTAAAACTTCCATAAATAGATTGACTTGGTTTTAATTTTCTGACTCTTAAATCATATCTATTCGAAAGGCTCTGCTCTATCTGACTACAAAAATTTATTTCATTATTATAATTATCAAATGAAGCCTCATTGCTAAAGATAATAAAGAAATCTTTATTACTGGAGTTTTTAACTCGATAATTAACTTCTATTTCTTCATCCGAAGCAAAATGAGTTTTATTAATATAAATTAAAAACTTTAACCCATTTGAGAGATGAATATTAGCACTAGGAGATAATGCTTCACTAGCATGGAAACTAGCTGAAGTTAAGATCAAGATGAGAGAGAATAAGAAAATTTTTTTAACATTCCTAGCACCTTTAACTGGAAGTTTTTTCTCTTCAGATTATTGAATATATACAAGAAATATACATACAGAATATATAAGTTGGTTGCAGATTTTGAAAAAAGACTTAACCCATTGTATTGAATTGTTTACAAAGAT
>JAAFHI010000562.1 GCA_013298335.1 Actinomycetota bacterium | reverse complement strand
GCGTCGGTACAATCCCGAAGATCGAACTCCACGTTTCGAGTCGTCATATTTCACCTTCAAGGCACGCTAAGAGTGATTTCCCCGGCACCGTCGTCATACGTGACAGTGATACCCGTCCCGCCAATCAGCATCGTCGCAACCGTGTCCTGAATGCGCTCTTTCAGCACCGCATCGAAATAGTCCACGTACACGCCGGAACGCTGAATCCAGACCAGCCCTGTATCGTTCGCGAACACCGTGTCGTTCTCCGGGGGCTGGTGTTCCGTCCAGACGCCCCCGCCTCTATAAATCGCGATGCTATCCGCCGTCGTCCACGGGGTTGTTGGCGCATCCGCCGTCAAATACCGGTCGTTGACCACCGGCGACCCCGGCGGCGTGTTTGTGCGGGCAATTACGGGTGCGCTCATACCATCTCCACTGTAAGGGAATGCCGGTCAAAACTTTCCAGCCCGGCGAGTGTACTGGACAACTCCACCCGGTACAACGGGCAAAGTCCACCGTCCGCAATCATCATCGCTTCGGTGTAGGTAAACGCGAGGCCCGATACTGTCGCGGTTCTCACAAGCGCGTCAGCGTCATCGTAAACCCTAACGATATATTGCGTGCCCGCCTCTGCCGTGAAACCGATAGCGTCTTGCACAACCGCCGGGTTTTGGTTGACGCGATTGCGTTCAGCCCACGTCAGTCGAATTTCCCCAACCGCCGACCAGCCGTAAAACTCTTCGTTTACAAAGACCTTGCCGGGCGGGATAGGACGGCGGGCGCGGTGCGTGAGATCGACCGACGCGAGTGCGGCATCGACGGCGGGCAGGACGCCGGAACTCACGCGGGTGCGGAAGCGTCCGGCAACCGTCTCGTCTCCGGTGTAAGGCTCGTCGAGATACGCCCCGAAGGAATCGAAAGCGTCGATAGACAAAGAGGGTTCGATGAACCACACACGCGCGGCTGACGAGAAGGCGTGAATCGCGGTATCCAAAAGCCCGCGTTCAACGTCGTTCAACGTGTAATCGCTTCCCGCGACACTGACATCCTGAAAGCTGATGAACTCCGAAACGTCACCTTCGAGGATCAAGGCAAGGTGCTTGCCTCGTGACAGGTCGCCCGGTGAAGGGGCGGCGACCGAAAGACGGTTCAGTCCGTTGCCGGTCAGTACCAGTTCCGAGAGCGTCGGCCCACCGTATTGAGGGATGCCACCCGCCGCCGTGCCGGTCGGCGCAAAATCAAGTCCGTCCTGACCGAAGAGAAGCGCATAACTGCCGCCGTCGTCTTGTGTTTCAAGGTCAAAATTGATTTGCCGCCCGTCCGGGTTCGCCGCGAACGCCAAGACTCTCGACACCGCGTCGGACGAAAAGAAATAGGGTTGTTCAACCATCCCCTGAAGCGTCGTTGCCATCGGCGAGACTGTCCCGCCGCCAATCGTACCCGGATCGGTGTATGTCGCGGTCGGCAAGTAGAAAACGTCTTCGATACCTTCAATCGTGATCGTGTCGTCACCGAGTTCATTGTATTGGGCATCCCGCACCCGGATGACGAGTTCGTCGATGCCCTCGTCAAGCAAGAACGACGACCGCCACCGGAAAACCGCGCCGGTGTGCAGTTCAATCGCGCGACGATTGATAATGAGGGATACCGTCGCGAGAGGCGTCGAATGAATCTTCAATTCCCGCTTCGCGACTCGTGCAGCGATGACGCCGGAATAGATCATTTCATATTCCGTATCCGCCGCAATCGTACCGCCTTGCACGCGGGCAAGCCCGGTATTGCGGGCCGGTTCCGTCCACCGTTCCTTGTAGTTCGCGGTTGGGTCAGTGAACTTAATACGCAACGTGTTTATGAGTTCCTGATAGCCCCCGCGCGAGAATTTCTTGACGGACACAATGTCGCTGTCCGTGAGGATGTCCAGTTCTTCGATATTGTAATCATTCCGAATCAGCTTGAAGACTCGTTTACCGTCTGTCAGGCGGGTGTAAACCACCGCGTCGATGACCTGTAGAATTTTGCCGATCTCGTCTTCCACATCGCCGGAGTTCGTCCAGTAGTGCGATATGCCGAAATTTTCCCCGACCAGTGTTGCCGCGCCTTCGGCAAACGACTCCACGTCCATCTGTGAGATCGGTACGCCCATCCCAAAAACGCGGTTCGTGTACATCTCGAAAATACGGGTCGCCGGGTTCGCGTCATACGTGCCCGGCGTTTCCGTGCGTTCGATGAATTTGTAAGGTTGCAACGTCACCGGTTCAGCATACGGCGGGTTGCGGATCAGCCATTTGGAATCAGGGGGATTTGGGGAAGTCCCGACGTACCCCGCCGGACGCGCCTGCCCTTCGACATACACCGTCTCGGAAGGGCCGTGCCATACCATATAAATCAAGCCGCGCCAGCCGGGGCCGACGCCGCCCGGCAACTGCCCGGCAAGATAGGCGTCGGGGTTTTGCGTGTAACCGCCCTTGTAAAACGTGATCCGCGCGATCAGTCCGCCTTGACTCTGGTATCCCCCAAACAGGTCGGGTTTCAAAATCTGAAAGTCCGTTCCAAGCGGGTTCACACCATCCCCAATTTCCCGCTTGTCCCGATACCAGATACCAAGCAATTCCGCTTCGTCGAGGATGTTGCCGTGCGAAAAACCGAACGCCCACCCCGTGTGATAATAATAGCCGCTCGTCCGGCCCTTGATTTTGATAGGGTTTATTCGCTGGTCATCCTGCCAAATGTAGGTAGGATCGGACACCATCACAGTTCCCGCGATTGACGGGATTGAACGCTCGTTCGCGGTGGGGCGGTCGAACTTCTCGGCTTTGGGTGTTTCGTTCTTGATCTTCGGTTTGATAATCAAGCCAACGGCAAGCAAAGCAATCGCAATGATGATGAGTACCCAAAAAGGCATAATTCAGATCACAATCCCGCTGTCGGAAACACTTCGATCCGGGGTGAATACCCCAAACCAGTTATCGAAATTGTTGTACCGCGTCTGGCACACCCCCGGCGTTCCGTCGCATCCGGGGAACATCAAAATGTCATCCCCCACGGTCAGCACTCCGGGCGGCAGGCGGTTAAAAAGCGTGATCGTCGTTCCCGAAATTGATTCGATGGTAAACGACATATCGCTTCCGGCCTTCTCCAAATACCCTTCTTTGAAATAATCCGCGCTGAACGCCCCGAAACCCGAACTAACCTGAACCGAACGAGGGCCAAGCGCGACGATAGAACGCACAATTCCGAATGGTGTTCGGTCGAGAGCGCACAAGCCTTCGAACACCTGATGATTGCAAAACCGCTGATATTTGTAGGACAGGCCCTTGCGTTTGTACGTGAAGTCGTAGGGCGACATTATCAAGGTCGCCTTCTCGTCAGTGATTTCCGCCCCGACGATGTTTCCTTGCCAGTACAACACCCCGTCGTTCAGGTCGTTCCGGTGAACCCGGTAAATGAGGGTGTCCAGCCGGGCCACGGGAAGCCCCGGTACAAACAGGCGGGCCACCGCGTTCCTTCGATCCACCGTTGCTTTTATCTCGGTTTGTGAACGATCCGTGGTCTGTTTGAGGGGGTCGAACTTCAGCCCGGCGACAGGTTCCCATTCTTGGGAAAGTGCCGTAATTGCCAACTCCGAATTGGTGTACCTGTACGTGGTATCTCCGGCGAGGATTTTCAACAACTCGACCGGTTGCCCACGGCGATAGCTTTTTTCGATGTCGATATACGGCA
>JAAFHI010000566.1 GCA_013298335.1 Actinomycetota bacterium | reverse complement strand
GCGCTGCTTGAGCGACGCGTTATACTCTTTCCAGTTGCGGAGGCGATATTTGGCTTTGGTCGTTTTTTGTTTCACACCTCAATTCTACCAAAGCCGTCGCCTCCGTCCCTTTTGTGCAACAAAGCCATTAAGAATTGAGAATTTTCAGATTCCGCATTCGATATTCCGCATTCCGCATTCTCTTCCCCACCCCACAAAATCCGACGGGCTCAGAAGTTTTGAAACATTTCAAAAAAGAGGAAGCGTTTGCGGCTGCGCCGACGACTCTCCAAAAAAAGGAAGGGATGTTGAACGCGCGCGCGGCTACACCTTGTCGGCCCGCGGTCCGGCACTCCCTTTAATACTTGGGCGCTTTGGCATATTCGCTCGCCGTACCAATAAAGAAATATGAACTCACGGTTTTCGAGTTGTAATCGTAATGAGTCATTCCCTCGAAAATCTGGACCGGGCCGCCTTCCCTGAATTTTTCGACAGCGGCCCCATCCATGGAGTCCGACTTGGAAGGATCGTAAAAGAACACCTCTTTTACAAAAAACTTTTCGGGAGGCGGCGAGGAAGTTGTGACCATTCCTGAACCGGAAACGACGACGAGATTCCAGCCCTTCTCCTCTTTCAACTTCGGGTGTGAAGGGTGCTTGAATTCAACGCCAACCCAACCCGAATACCCTTTCGGAAGAAAAAATCTGTATCGGTCGATCCTGACGCATGCGGCCAATCCAACAAGGATGCACACCAGTGTCGCGGCGCTTATGACCGAAATGGCTTTGGGGTTCATCTTCAAACTCCACGTGAGGCGACCGACGGCTGGAAAGGAAAAACGAA
This sequence comes from Actinomycetota bacterium, assembly GCA_013298335.1. Lineage (GTDB taxonomy): Bacteria > Acidobacteriota > Blastocatellia > Chloracidobacteriales > Chloracidobacteriaceae > JAAFHI01. The sequence continues at coordinate 2,841 of JAAFHI010000566.1, read as the reverse complement.
CGAGCAGCGGGACTGCCTGATCGCTTTTCAGCTTTTCGTCGGTTACACCTGACCGACCCACGATGCGTCGGCGACTTCGCGCCAGCGCGCGCGGATGGCGTCGATGTCGGCCTGCGGCAGCGACCCCAGCGCAACCTGTTTCGCGTTGGACTGCCAGCGTTCGGGGCGCGTCGTCCCCACGATGGCCGTGTGGACGCCCGTCTGCGACAGCGTGAAGCGCAGGGCGTGCGCGACCGCCGCGTCGAGGTCCCACTTGAGAAAATCGTAGTCGAGTTCCACCAGACGGTCCCAGTAGGCGTGATGGTAGGCATCGGTCGGCTTCTGACCGGTTCGCCACGCCGCGTTCGCCACCGGACGCTTCACGATAACGCCCAAATTACGTTCGACGGCGAGCGGAAGTGTCAGCTCGATGGCTTCCTGATCCGCGATGCTGATCGAGGTCTGGAACGTGTCGAACGCATCCGTTTCAATGGCGAACTTCGCGGCCTGACCGTCACCGCTGTAGCCGATATAGCGGGTCATACCCTTGTCACGGGCAATCTGGAGCGCCTCGATGCACTCGCCCTGCCGGAGCGTCTCGACGCCGCACGAATGCAACTGCACCAGATCGAGGTAATCGGTTTGAAGCTGGCGCAGACTGGCTTCGATGTGGCCGAGAATGCCGGCCTTCGACCAGTCGGAGCGGGTAAACCCGTCGGTCGCCCCGCACTTGGTGAAGAGATGGAAGTCCTTGCGACGGCCCGCGACGGCGAGACCGATCATTTCCTCGCTCGTCTTGTACGCCGAGGCCGTGTCGATCGTGTTGAGACCCGCATCGATGGCCCCGTTGAGCAGTGCGTTGACGGTGTCCTGCGTGACGCCGGGCACGAAACCGAGTTCCGCGCCCCCGAAACCGAGCAGGCTCACCCGCATGTCGGTCTTTCCGAATTGACGGTATTCCATGCTTTTGTGCCGGCCTTTCAAGGGAAGGTGTTGAGAGAACGACAAATTGTGAAAGGCGACGGATGTTTCGTAAAGCAATCCTTCCTTCTCGAACCGGTCACCCGGCCACTTCGATCCATCTCGTGATGCTCACGGCGCTCGCGAGCAGTTCCGGAGCGACGGCGAAGACGGCCTTGGTGTGCGGCATCCCGAAATGGGCGTTGAGCGCGGTCTCATCAGCCCAGCGTTCGATCATGGCGAACTCGGTCGGTTTTTCGGGCGACTGGTGCAGGATATAGGAAAGGCAACCGGTCTCTTTTCGCGTTTCACCGACCAGTATTGCCAATTCGCGCTTGAGATCATCAATCGTGTCGGGCTTCGAGGTAAAGGTCGCAATAACGGTGATGGCGGCTGACATTTCGGAGGTCTCCAAATTTAGATTTTTGATTGATGATTGAAGATTTTCGATTGGGGGTCGGAAGCCTTCAATCAAAGGAAAGGGATTTTCGATTTGTGAGTGAAGATTTTCGAATTGAAATCCGGGGATCCGTTTGAAATCTTCAATCGGCAATCATCAATCGAAAATCATGAAAGGGTGGGGCGTGCGGCTCGGCGCTGCAACAAGGAGGTAAACCACCGGCGAACCGCACGCTTCATTTCCACGCGAATTGAGGTACGTTGGTAGCGTCGAGATCAGTTCTCTCCCCGGTTCGGTCTTTTTTTTCGCCCGAATCCGCCATTTTCTCCCCGCGGAGCGTCATCGTGTCACAGCACAGCGACATCATCATCATCGGCGCCGGCATTGCCGGGGCCACGCTGGCGCACTTCTGCGCCAAACAGGGCCTGAACACCACCGTTTTCGATAAATACCCGACGCCGGGCGGGGCGATGTGTTCGCACCACTTCCCCGAAGCGGGCGGCTACTGGATCGAACTCGGCGCGCACACCTGTTACAACAGTTACGGTTCCCTGATCGGCGTCATCGAGGACTGCGGCCTGCTTCCCGAACTGCGTCCGCGCGCCAAGGTTGGGTTCCGGTTCCTCGTGGACAATCAGGTCAAGTCGGTGCCGTCACAACTGAACTTTTTCGAGGCCGCGCTGAACGTCCCGAAAATCTTCGGCGCGAAGAAGGAAGGCGCGAGCGTCGCGCAATACTACACGTCGATTCTTGGACGGAAGAATTATTCGAAGGTCCTCGCCCACGCCTTCAACGCCGTCATGTGCCAGCAGGCCAACGATCTGCCCGCCGAGTTCATGTTCAAGAAACGTCCCCGCCGCAAGGACGTTCTCCGCACCTACACGCTCACGGAAGGCATTCAGGGATTTCCCGCCGCGGCCCTCAAACACGACCGCATCACGTTTCATGGCGGCGTGAAGATCGTGGGCATCGAGAAAAGCGGGGGCGGATTCACCGTCACGACCGCCGACGGCGCGCGCCACGACGCCGGATTTCTGGCCCTCGCGACCCCGGCCAACGTTTCGGCCCGCCTGCTCGAACGCGCCTCCCCGGCCCTGTCGGAAAAGATTGCCCGCATTCAGGTCGAGCAGATCGAAACCGTCGGCGTCGTCCTGAAAAAAGAAGATGTCGGCATCCCGCCGGTGGCCGGCCTGATCGCGCCCAACGACGTGTTCTACTCGGCGGTCTCGCGCGACGTGGTCCCCGACCCGACCTATCGCGGCTTCGCCTTCCACTTCAAACCGAACGTACTCGACGAGGAAGGCAAAATCCGGCGGATCGCCGCCGCGCTCCATGCGTCGCCCGACAAAATCGTCGGACGGACGTTTCGCGAGAACGTCCTGCCGTCGCTCAAGGTCGGCCATCAGTCGCTGATCGAGAGCATTGACGCCCAGCTTGCCGGCACGCACCTGCTGCTGACCGGAAACTATTTCGTCGGTGTCTCCGTCGAGGACTGTGTGCTG
>JAAFHI010000920.1:1383-2397 GCA_013298335.1 Actinomycetota bacterium | reverse complement strand
ACGCCAAGGCTTCTCATCCGTATTTTGCCGCTGGGAACACCCAACATATAAAAACCGAATTCTTCCTTCGGGAAACCGGACAGTCAACGCTCTCGCTCGAATCGGTGAATTTCATGCCTTATTCGCGTCGTCCTAGCGTGTCGTTTTTTCGCCTGAAGTTCTTGCTCGCCTTCTCTCTTGCTGCGTTTCTGTTGATGGGTGCTTTGCCGCCAATTGCACAAGGGCAGGGACAAGCCAACCGTCCAGACACCCGCACGGGCAACCCGAACGCCCGTCCAGGGGCGGATTTCACCAATCGGGAACGGCGCTACGAAAATACGCCGTTGATTGGCGGTCGTTCAGAGCTTGGTGTTTCTTCAACAAGCGGGCCATTGTCTGATTCGGAGCGGTTGTCTCGAGTCTCGCGTTTTCGGCTGGCTTCCACCGAATCGCCGCGCTCCGTCGTCGCCGCATCAAACGCGAAAGCACAGACAACGGCGGATATGTTTTTTCGTGTCGGCGAAAAACGCCCGGTCGTGATTGTTCCGGAAGACGCCCAGGGAAACACCGTTCACGGGTTGTCCATTCATTGGATTTCAAGCAACCCCTCAGTATTGAACATCGCCCCTGACGGAATGGCTGAAGCCATGGCCCCCGGTTCGGCGACGCTGACGGCCACCGCCGGTTCATTCTCCCAAACGTTGCAAGTGACGGTTGATGGATTGCTGGTCGGAAACCCGTCCCAGCAATCAGCCAAGCGAGGGCGTCCCGTTAATCCCGCTGTTTTCAAACGTTCGCCCATAGCTGTCCGGAAAGCTGCCCTTCAGCAAAACCCGCAACTGCCACAGTGGACCGAGGAAGAACTCCAGAATTTCTCGCCTTCCTACAATCCTGCCGGGAGTCAACTTTCCAAAGCTGGTGGCAGGGCGCCAGTGTCGCCCCCCTCACCGCCCGCCAACCCGAACGGATCCGAACCGGGCGGAAACGAAAATTTCACCTTCAGCTATCCGTTGGCCGGATTGTCGGGTCGCGGGA
>JAAFHI010000920.1:0-1373 GCA_013298335.1 Actinomycetota bacterium | reverse complement strand
GCCGGGTCTGGAAGCATTACGACCTGAGCGTGACGCCGCCGGAAGTCCGCTTTGAACCGGAACAGGGCGGAAGTTTGGGTACCGGATTTGCCACTGGGTTCGGTTTCGGAACGACGACTTCGACGGTGAGTGGAACGTCCGGGTCGGGGAGTTCCGTCATCTATTCTCTTCAGACGAAGTTCAAGTTCCAGATGCCGGACGGCTCCCAGATGAATTTTCGAGGGTCGCTCGGGGGCACCATTTCCTCAACGCCAGGAACGATCAACGTCAACGTTCCGATGAATCTTGACGGTGGAACGGGTGTCAAATGCACCCTCTCGATGTGGGTCTATGCGTTCAAATCATTTCCGAGCAATCAGGTCATTGTTTCCGCTGGGGTCAATTCGGCCACAAAACTCATGGCTGGTGGAACGACCTATACGCTTGATTCACTGGGCAAGCCGACCCGCATTACTGACCGAAACGGCAACTACATCGACCTCGCCTATGGAAGTTCAGGCCTCTCGACGGTCAAGGACACGCTCGGACGCTTCATCCGTTTCTACTACAACGCCGACAATCTGGTCTCCTCCATCACCGTTCCGGGTTACGACAATGGGGCCGATTTGACCGCGGTCGAGTTCGCCTATGAAAACCTGACCGTCACCGGCACGTTCAGCATCACGACCACGCCGCCGTCCGGCGCGATCAAGGTGCTGCGTTTCGTGCGGTTTCCGGGAACGGGCAACGGATACGAATACCAGTACTCCCCCTACGGAATGATTTACCGGACGATTCAACGGGCTGGCATGACTTCCAACGGATCGGGCGGATTTAGCGGCGTGGAGGTTGCGCGAACGACCTATAACTACCCGACCGCTCCGGCGAATCTCGCGGATATTCCCACGTACTCGACCCGCACCGACGATTGGGTGGGAAGAACCACCAGCGGTCCGGCGGTGACGAACTACGCCGTGACGACCGGCGGAGCAAGAACCACCACGGTCACACAATCCGACGGGACGATCATCGAGTCCACCCAGAGTGTCAGTATCGGGAACTGGAATGACGGTCTGGTCACCACGGTCACCCACAAGCTGTCGAACGGGACCATCCTGAGCCAGCAGGTTTCGACTTGGGAGAATTACGGCGGCGGCTTGTCGCGGATCAGCAACGTCAAGGTTCGGGACGACGCCGGAAACTGGGCGCAATCCATCTATACCTACTCGAATCCGGTCAACGGAGAGTATTACGACAATGTGACAAAGGTCGAGGTTCGGGAACTTGTCGACGCGGGCGGCACTCCCTGCGAAACCTGCGCCGGAAATCTGCTGCGGCAGGTCGTCACGAGCTACAAAAACGACGCCACGCAGGATGCCGCCTACCTTTCTCGC
>JAAFHI010000172.1 GCA_013298335.1 Actinomycetota bacterium | reverse complement strand
TTCGTCAATCGGTCGCAACCGCTCGTCGAAACACAACATCGGCAATTCCTGCTGAAACATCTTCAAGGCATTCAGAACCGTTATTTCTTCCGGAACGTCTCGTTCCTGCCCGTTGATGACGACGTGAACCATGTGAAACCTCCCGGGAAGTAGCAGTTAGTGGTTAGTGGTTAGTGGTCAATTTTGAGGGCGTGGCGCGTCCTCTACTGCCTACTGGCCACTGACTACTGACTGCTAACTACTAACTGCTAACTGCTAACTACTAACTGCTGACTGCTAGTTCCAAGGTACATCGAGGGCGCGTGCTAAACTCGGCGAATGAAGACTTTCGGCATTCTCGGTTTTGGAAACTTCGGGCGTTTCATGGCGAAGCACCTCGCGCCGCATTTCGACGTGACGGTGTGCGACCTGCCCGGCGTGGATATTTCGGAAGCGGCGGCAACTCTCGGCGTGACCGTCGGGACGATGCCGGAGACGGCGTCGCGCGACATCGTCGTGCTGTGCGTGCCGGTGCAGCATCTCGAATCGCTGCTCGAAACCGTCGCGAAAGACATCCGCCCGGACGCCCTCGTCTTCGACGTGGCCTCGGTAAAGGTCAAACCGGTCGCCCTGATGCGGCGGTATCTCCCTGAAAGTGCTGAGATTATCGCCACGCACCCGCTGTTCGGACCGGTCAGCGGACGGAACGGCATCGGCGGGTTGCCGTTCGTCTATTGCCCGGTGCGGACGACCCGCGCGGAAAAAGTGAGGGTCTTTCTGGCCGAAACGCTCGGCGTCCGGGTGATCGACAGCACGCCGGAGGAGCACGATACCCAGATGGCCTACGTGCAGGGACTGACGCACTTCATCGGACGCGCCCTCAACCGGATGCAGATTCCCGAACTCAACCAGAAAACCGCGATTTACGACCATCTCCACGCGATCATGGAGACGGTCGGCTCCGACTCGCACGAACTGTTTCTTACCATCCAGCGCGAAAACCCGCTCGCGGGCGACGTCCGGCAACGGTTTCTGGAATCCCTGAAGGACATTCACGACGACATCGGAGCGTAACGACTTCCCCGGTTCATCCTCCGTTCATCTTTCGGAGCGTACCTTGCTTTCCGATACGGGCCGACCGGCCCCAAGGAAAGCGAGGTCACCATGCTCCCGAACTGGAATGAACTTCATCCGCTCGTCATCCACTTTCCCATCGCGCTGCTGCTCGTCGCACCGATTTTCGTCGTTTTAAGTCTCTTCAGCCGGACGAACAGCCGCCCCTTCGCCCTGAGCGCCCTCATTCTGATGGTCATCGGCACGGTCGGCACGATTGTGGCCGCCCAGACCGGCGAGGCCGCCGACAAGAACATTTCCGAAGCCCTCGAAGCGCTGGTCGAACGCCACGAACATCTCGCCGAAACCGCCGAGATGCTCTTCATCGGTCTTACCCTCGCCTTCGGCCTGCTCTCCCTGCTGCCGCTCCTGCTCCGCAGGACGATTCCGCATGGCGCGTGGATCGGCCTCAACGCGGTGTTTCTCGTCGGGTACGCGGTCGGCGGCGGCTATCTCGTCTCGGCGGCCAAAGCCGGGGGCGCGCTGACACACGGACCGGGCGCGCCGCTGGCCCGCGTTCAGACACCGCAACCGGCCACCGCGACGCCGGGAAGCGAACACTCGAAGACCGAAAGCGCGCCGACCGGGACCACAAAAACCGCTCCGGGCGAGAAGAAAAAGGATGCGGACGGGGATGACGACGGCGATTGAGGCCGTATAGTGGACATGGAGGGTCGCCATGCGAATTCTGCTTGTCGAGGATGAACCGCGAATGTCCGGCTTCATTGCGCGGGGGCTGCGCGAACAGGCCTACGCGGTGGACGTCGCCCCCGACGGCGAAAGCGCCCTCGAACGGGCCGCCTCTAACGACTACGACGCGGTCATTCTCGACGTGATGCTGCCCGGCATCAGCGGCATCGACGTCGCGCGACGCCTCCGGGCGGACGGATCGGACGCTCCGATTCTGATGCTCACCGCCCGCGACGCCATCGCCGACCGCATCGCCGGACTCGACGGCGGGGCCGACGATTACCTCATCAAACCCTTCGATTTCGGGGAGTTGTTGGCGCGACTGCGCGCCCTCCTGCGACGGAAAGGCGAAGTGCAACCGGGAATGCTGACGGTGGCGGACCTCACGCTCGACACCGCGAAACAGGACGTCCGACGCGCCGGAAAACGGATTGAACTGACCGCGAAGGAATACGCGCTGCTCGAATTTCTCGCCCGCCGGGCCGGGGCCGTGGTCGGACGCGCGGAAATCTCGGAACACGTCTGGGACGAAACCTACGAACCGTTCTCGAACACCATCGAGGTCTACATCAAGCGGCTGCGGCGGAAAATCGACGACGGCCACGCCGTTCCGCTGATTCAAACCCGGCGCGGCGCGGGCTACAGCCTCGGCTGCCGACCCGCCGATCCGTCCGAAGATTGAGAAAACCGCCGTGTCGCTCACCATCCGCGCCAGACTGACCCTGTGGTACACCGCCGTGCTCGGCGCGATCCTGCTCGTCTTCGCGACGGCGACCTACGTGGCGTTCGAACGCCGCCTCAACGCGCGGCGCGACGCGCAGCTCGTCGAGTCGGTCCGCGCGCTCGCCTTTACCTTTTCCCACGAACGCACCGAACACCGCGAATTGCGGACGACCGACGAAGTGGCGGTCGAAACCATCCGCGAATTCCGCTTCCGTGACCGCCACTTCGCGATCTACCGCCCGGAAGGTCGCCTGATCGCGCTTTCCGACAACCCGGAAGCGGTTCCCGAAGCGCGGCTGTTTACCAGCGCTCCTATATCGGGGTCGCCCGTCGGTCGCACGCTCGCCCTCGCCCGGATGGGCCTGCCCGCCTTTTCAAATGACGACGCGAAAACGGGACACCTCCGGCTGTATGGCGAAACGACGACCGTCGGCGGCACGACCTACGTCGTCCTTGTCGCCGGTCACAACGACGACCAGCTCGAATGGCTCGCGCAGGTCCGCCGCGTCTACGCCGTGCTGATCCCGCTTGCCTTGCTCGCGGCGGCGGGTGGCGGTTATCTGTTGGCGCGCAAGAGTTTCGCGCCCGTCATGCGGATGTGCGCGGAGGCCGAACGGATCGGCGCCGAAGACCTTTCGCAACGGCTGACCATTGCCCAGCCCGACGATGAACTCGGTCGGCTCGCCGGGTCCTTCAACGGCCTGCTCGGTCGGCTCGCCCACGCCATCGACACGCTGCGCCGCTTCACGTCCGATGCGTCGCACGAACTCCGGACGCCGATTGCGATCATCCAGGGCGAGTCCGACGTCGCGCTTTCCCGGCCTGACCGTTCGCCCGACGAATACCGCGAATCGCTCGACATCATCCGCGACGAAAGCCGCCGCACGGCGCGGATCGTCGAGGACCTCTTCACCCTGACGCGGGCCGACGCGGGCCAGTTGACGCCCCTGCGGACGCGCTTCGACCTCGGCGAGACCATCGCCGACACTGTCCAGAGCCTGCGGACGCTCGCCGCGCGGAAGAACATCCGGATGACCGGCGAAACCGGCGAGGAACTGTCCGTTCTGGCCGATGAATCACTGGTGCGCCAACTGCTCCGCAACCTGCTCGAAAACGCGATCAAGTACACCCCGGACGGCGGTTGGATCACCGTCACCGTCGAGAAAACCGCGTCCGATGTGCTTGTCCACATCGCCGACACCGGGCCGGGGATTCCTCCCGCCGACCGGACCCGCATTTTCGAACGTTTTCACCGCGGGCGCCGGACCGCGACCAACGGCGGCGCGGGCCTCGGCCTCGCCATCGCCGCTGAAATCGCGCGGGCCCACGGCGGCGACCTGACGCTGACCCGTTCCGACGAGAAGGGCAGCATCTTCACCTTCAAAATCGGGACGCCCCTGGACCGCGCGCACCCTGCGCGCATGACCTCAACAAAGGATGAAGGTGACAAAACACGGTCTGAAGGTCACCGAACAAAGGATGAAGGCGACAAAACACGGTCTGAAGGTCACCGAACAAAGGATGAAGGCGACAAAACACGGTCGGACGGTCGCTGAACAAAGGATGAAGGCGACAAAACACGGTCTGAAGGTCGCCGAACAAAGGATGAAGGCGACAAAACACGGTCTGAAGGTCACTGAACAAAGGATGAAGGCGACAAAACACGGTCGGACGGTCGCTGAACAAAGGATGAAGGCGACAAAACACGGTTGGAAGGTTGTCGAACGCCGCGCGCCTCAGGTTTTCATCCTTCATCCTTCCGCCTTCATCCTTTCCTTCCGTTTTCATCGCTTGTTCATCCTGGTCGGCGTAGGCTGATTTCTGGCCGAGCGTACGGCGGGAAAAGAGGATGCGCATGCTGACAAAGCGGATCGAATGTCTGAATTGCGGAACGGTGACCGAGGGGAGTTTCTGCCTGCATTGCGGTCAGCGGACCGACACCGACCGGCTCAATCCGCACCGGTTGACCCACGATCTGCTGGAACGGGTCCTGCTGTATGACGGCGTGATTCGCCAGACGCTGTTCGGCCTGCTGCGCCAGCCGGAAACCGTCATCCGGCGCTATATCGCGGGCGAACGCCAGAAATTCGTCAATCCGGTGAAGCTGTTCGTCGCGGCGATGCTGTTCGAAGCGATGTTCGACCCGTTTTACGACTGGTGGCTCCGTTCGCTGTTCAAGTTGAACGAACACGGGGAAGAACTCTACGAATGGCGTTCGTTGCAGATCGCGTCGCTGCTGCTGACGGCGGGAATCTGGCATCTGCTCTATTTCAACCGAAGATACAACTTCGTCGAGAACGTCGCGTTCTGCCTTTTCGTGACCTCGGAGGCGCTGTTCATCCACGTCTTCATGCTTTTGCCGGTGATTTCGCTGATGCTGCCCTGGCTGCCGCGATCCATCGCGATCAACATCGAGGAAGCCGCGCTCGCGGTCTCGGTGGTCGGATTCTTCATCTACGCCGGACACCGTCACTACCACGAACGGAGGTGGCTGGTCGCGATGAAGGCCGTTTTGTCGATTGCGATTGCGCTGACCACCGTCAATCTGGTGGTTTCGACGATTCTGACGGCCTTCCCAAAGTAGAAATTCGGTAACTGTTCAGCCCGGTCGTCGCCCTGCCCTCAAGGACAGGGCTATTTCCCTTGAAGCCCCATGAACGGGGCTATGGGATTGGGAAAACCGGTTTGAGCCTCGTTCACGAGGCTTGTTTTCGAATAGCCCTGTCCTTGAGGGCAGGGCAAATGGCGGCGGCTGAACAGTTACGAAATTCGAACGGATTCCCGTCTTCATTGTCTCGGGGTGATGTAGCGATTCCGTACAGTCCCACCAGAACGCCCCATCAAAATCACCTTGAAATACGCGGAAAGACTCGTTTTACGGTTCTTTTGAGCCATTTGTGACGTCAGCCGGCTTCCTGGCACGAAGCTTGCCTCGCCCAAGAAGTGTCCCTGGGGAATCCGGCGGAACGACTTCACCGAAGCCGCCGCCCCGAACGATTGAATGTTGTGCAGAATTCAAGAGGAGAGAGATTCCATGAAACGAGTATTCTGTTTTGTGCTGGCGTTGACGTGCTGGCTCGGATTTTCGGTCATTTCCGGTTCCGCCGCCGCCCCGACCGCCGAAGGCACGTCGGTCACCGCCGAATCACAGACCAATCCCGGCATGCGAAATCGCCGTCGCCAGCGTCGCCAATGGCGGCGACAGCGGGAACGGCGGCAATGGCGGCGACATTACCGTCGCAACCATGACCGCAACCGCAACAACCGCAACAACCGCCCCTATAACCGGCCCAATCGTTAACCGAACGGGGAAAAGGCAAACGCGCATTCAGACCTTCAATACCGAGCGGCGGGACGAATCTTCGGGGTTCGTCCCGCCGCTTTTTTGGTTGAAATTGTTCGTAACCGTTCAGCCGGCACGCCGAAATGCGGAAAAGAGATGTGACATTCCTGCGCATCACGCTGAAACGCCACGGACGGCGACTGAAAAATCCTTCGAATTTCACTGATTTCAAAGAGGTTACGGGTGCAGCACTCACAAAAGCACAGTGGTACGACGCTTGCTTTTCAGAAAGACGAATTGAACTGGGCAAGCCGACGGAACGAACCTGCCGCCTCCGCTGACTACCCGAATCATTGAACACCGATTCGATAAACGTAAGGAGTCCGATTTTATGAAGCGTACTTTCTGTTTTGCGCTCGCGCTCGTCTGCTGGCTGGGATTCTCGGTCGCATCGTTTGCCGCTCCGGCGGCTGAAAGCACCAGCGCCCAGGCGGCCTCGCCCGCGAAGCCCGGTGCCCGCGCCCATCGCCGTCACCGCCGCCACCGCCATCACCGTCGTCATCGCCGTCATCATCGCAATCACGGCGGACACAAGATGACCCCGGCTCCCCAAAAGGGCTAACACAGACCTCCGGTATCAGAGACTGAAAAAGAAGCGGGACGAATCTTGACGGTTCGTCCCGCTTTTTATTTCTCCCACGACCCGAAACTTCACAACGGCAAAAAAACCGGGCCTTGCACCGGATTCGCGACGGTGATCCGCAATTCGGCGCTTCCATGCCCAAGACTTTCCATTTCAAAATTGTAGAGATACGCCAGTCGGCAATTGTTGTCGCCCAGCGCCAGATTCAGCAGGTATTTGCCGAACCAAACGAGCGACGGCGCGGTGCCCTGAAAGTGAAGCGCGACCGGATGATCCTTCAAAATCACCCCGCCGCCTTCGACTTCGGGTCGTCCCAAACGGCAATAGGGCAGATGTTCGCGCGGATAGTCGTCATCCTGCTCGTGGGTCGTGTAGTTGGGATTTCCCTCGGGAAGTGACGCCCGGTAGTGAACTTCACTGACCCGTTGCCGGAATCCGAGTTTCGACTCGACGTCCGAAGCCTGACTTGGCCACAAAACGATCTGGGTCAGTTCTTC
>JAAFHI010000193.1 GCA_013298335.1 Actinomycetota bacterium | reverse complement strand
TTTATCCGGGAACCAAATTTAAAATTGGGAGTCTGGGCAACGCATTGATGGAAAGGTTTCAGGTTTCAGGTGTCGGGTTTCAGGTTCAAAACTGAAATCCGGTTTGACCTGAAACCCGACACCCGACACCTTTTCCTGATCCCTGATCCCCGACCCCTGATCCCTTCCTCCGGAGGTTCCCGCCGTGGCCCGTCGCACCCGTCTTTCCGCCGCTGTCGCCCTGTTCGCCTGTTCCGGTTTTCTGCTTCCCGTTCAGATTTTTGCCGCGCCTGTTGCCCGTCCCGTTGCCGCTGTTTCTTCCGAAGCGACGCTGGCGGATGCCGTCCAGCGGGCGGTGTCGAAAAATGCCGCCGTCGCGGACGCCGCCATCGCCCGGTTGCGGGCCGAGGGACCGGACGGGCTGAAATTGTTGTTCGAGACCTACGGCAAGCAGATCGAAGCCGCCGATGACGCCGACCCGATGTGGCCGCACATCCGCCACGCGGTTGAAAACGTCGCCGCCCAGCGTGACGCCCACGTCTCGAAACTCTTCTGGTACAAGGATTTGGAACAGGCGCAGGCCGCCGCGAAGGCGACCGGCAAGCCGATTCTCTCGCTCCGGATGATGGGCCAGCTCGACGAGGAGTTCAGTTGCGCCAACAGCCGGTTCTTCCGGATTCTGCTCTATTCGAACGCGGAAATTTCACAGTACCTGCGGGAAAACTACATTCTGCACTGGCGGTCGGTGCGCCCCGTGCCGAAGGTGACGATTGATTTCGGCGACGGACGCAAGCTGGAACGCACAATCACTGGCAACAGCATCCACTACATTCTGGACGCCGACGGGCGCGTGGTTGACGCGCTGCCGGGCCTCTACGCGCCGGAGCGGTTCCTTTCCGCACTTCGCGAAGATGTTGAGACGGTTCATGCGCTCGCCGATCGCAATCCCGCCGAACGGAAAGCCTGGCTGGCGGCAAATTGGTCGAGCCGCGAAAGCAGCCTTTTGATGGAGTGGGAATCCGCGGCCCGTCAAAACGGCGTCACACTTGAGGATCGTACGCCGAAAATTGCCGAAGCCCGACCAATTCCGACCGCCACGGCAGCCGAACCGGTTTCCTCTGACGCTTCCGCCGGGGTTGCCGCGCCACCGACTGCGATCAAAGCAGCGGACGGGCCAGAACCAAGAGCGTGGTCGAATTCGGCATTCTCCAATTAATTACCTCCCGTGAGGAACTCGAAGCCGGGACCGACGCGGCGGCGTGGACGAAAATCGCCGAAAACTACCTTCCGAACGTTGTCGTGGACGAATCCAGCCGCCGCCTGCTGCGCTGCAAGTCCGGGACCGCCTGCCCGACCGAGGCGGCGTTCGGCGACAGCGTCGAGAATTTCCGCCGGGCGATTGCCGAGGACACGGTCCGCAATGAATTTCTCTTTCGGACGAAAATTCTGGCCCGCCTGAAAGCCGCGCCCGCGACGCCGGTCGAAACGTTGAACGAATGGGTCTACGCCTCGCTCTTCCTGACGCCGAGTTCCGACCCGTGGCTCGGTCTGCTCCCGAAGAACGCCGTCATCGGCCTCGACGGAAACGGTGTCGTCACGCCGCAACCAGGTACGAAAGCCGTCAAAACGTCGGTCAAACCGCGTTCGCGCCGCCGGTAGGAGCCAAAAACCATGTCGAAACTTGAAATTCCGTCGGTTTTATCGCGCATTCGGGTGAAGTCGCCCTGCGATCAGGGCTGGGACACGATGCAGGGCAACGACCGGGTGCGGTTCTGCGACCACTGCGCGAAGCACGTCAACAATCTCTCAGAAATGACGCCCGCCGCCGCGCTTGAACTGATCGAGCAGTCGGAAGGCCGACTGTGCGCGCATTTTATCGCCCAGCCGAACGGTGCCCCCCGATTGCGCGACCCGGAAGTCGCAACCGGTCTGCGGCTGCCGAGACTTTCTGGCCTGGCGGCGGGTTTGCTCTCGGCGGTACTCGCCGTCGGAACCGCCTCGGCACAGGAAGCCCCGTCGGAAAAAGTGACCCAAACCCGTCCGGAAGAGAAAAAGCCGCAGCCGACCGGTGACAAGACCGTGACGCCGAAAACCGATCCCGCCGCCGATGACGTGGTGATGGACGGCCTGATTTCGATTGTCTCGCCGGTCGAAGTGTGGGTGAAGCACGACACCGAGCGGGAAAAAATCCGGGCCGTACTGCGCGAACGCAATCCGGAAGCCGACCCGGATGAACTTCCGGGTAATGAACTCTTCAAGGTCATCGCGGAAGGCGGACCGGAAGACCTCCGCGCGCTGCTGGAGCAGAAGCCCGACCCGAACGTCCGCAATCCCTACGGCGACACGCCGCTGATGGTCCTCATCGAAGCCGGAGACGACGAACACACCGAGTCACTTGAACTCCTGATTGACGTCGGCGCGGACGTCAACGCGGCCAACCGGTTCGGCGTGACCCCGCTGATGACGGCGATGATCCGGCAACCGGCGGCGGTGAACGCCCTCATCGACGCGGGCGCAAACGTCAATGCCGCCGATGACAACGGACGCACGACGCTCATGCTCGCGGCGTTCAACGGGGATGTGGACACCGTGCGGCTGCTCGTCCGGGCCGGGGCCGACGTCAACGCCCGCGATGCGAAGGGCCAGTCGGTACTCGGTTACGCGCTCGCCGACGGCGACAATTCCGACACGCACAAACGGGTCGTGAAACTGCTCAAAAAAGCCGGGGCGCGCGAATAAAAAAGGATGCACGCCGCCGGTCTCGCCCTGCCCTCAAGGACAGGGCTGTTCAAAAGCAAGCCTCGTAAACGAGGCGAAACATTTTTTATTCATTGTTTTAGACCCGTTCACGGGGCTTGAAATTCAATAGCCCTGTCCTTGAGGGCAGGGCGACCGGCGACCGAACAAGTTCAAAGGATGACCATCATGTCGAGATTCGAAATTCCATCAGTTTTATCGCGGGTTCGGGTGGCCTCGCCCTGCAATCAGGGCTGGGACACGATGCAGGGCAACGATCAGGTCCGGTTTTGCGACCACTGCGCAAAGCACGTCCACGATCTTTCGGAAATGACGCCGGAAGCGGCGCTCGAACTGGTCGCGAAGTCGGAAGGCCAGCTCTGCGTGCGATATGAGTCGAACCCCGACGGATCGCCCCGGATTGCCGACCCCGAACCGCTGACCGGCGGTTTCCGGTGGCCCAACCTGCACTTCGCCGCGGGCGTGCTCGCCGCCGCGCTGACGATGGGCGCGGGGACGACCAACCGCGCCGACGCCGCGCCGTCCGCCGCCGTCGCCCGGACCGAACAGCCGACGCCGGATGCCGACGCGCAGGAGGGCAACGTTCTTCCGCCCCGAAAACTTCAGGGGCGTGTCATCTGCATTCCGACGACCCGGAAATGGGTGTCGCACGACAGCCAGCGAAACGAACTCCGCGCCGCCTTCGAAACGGACCAGCCCGACGGCGACTTCGATGAATTTTTCGGTCGGGAATTTTTCGAAGCGGTCGAGGATTCGGAACTCGACAAGGTCCGCGAACTGCTTCAGGCGGGATATTCCCCCAATATTTCGAACCGCTTCGGCGATACGCCGCTGATGATCGCCGCCGAGGAACGCAGTGCAAAAAGCGCCGAGTTTGTCGATCTGCTGCTCGAAGCGGGTGCCGATCCCAACGCCGCCAACAAATTCGGCGTGACCCCGCTGATGTATGCCGCGCTGCGCGACGCCGCGACGGTCAATGCGCTCCTCGACGCGGACGCGAACCCCAACGCGGCGGACGACAACGGGCGGACACCCCTGATGCTGGCGGTTTTTGAAGGAAATCTGGATGTGGTGCGGCTGCTCGTCCGCGCCGGGGCAAACACGAACGCTCGCGACGCGAAAGGTCAGTCGGTGCTCGGCTACGCCATCGCCGCCGGTGGCCCCGAGTCGGACGCCTCCGACACCTTCAAACGGATCATGAAACTGCTGAAAAAGACCGGCGCGCAGGAGTAAGGGGGCACCGTCATGTCGAAACTTGAACTTCCATCGGTACTGCCCCGCATCCGGGTAAAATCGCCCTGTGAGCAGGACTGGGACACGATGCAGGGCAACGACCGGGTGCGGTTCTGCGACCACTGCGCGAAATACGTCCACGACCTTTCCGAAATGACGCCGGATGCTGCGCTCGAACTGGTCGAGCAGTCGGAAGGGCGATTGTGCGTACGCTACATTCCGAATCCCGACGGCTCGCCGAAGGTTCACGACCCGGAGCCGACGACCGGCGGCCTCCGGTTGCCGAACCCGCGCCTGGCCGCGGGCGTACTTGCCGCCGCGCTGACGATGGGCGTGGTCGCGACACCGGCAACCACCCACCCCGCAACCACGGAAATTCAAAAAGACGAGCGAACGCGGCTTCTTCCGACCGGTCCCGGCACGCTTGTCGTCACGGTCATCGATCAAACCGGCGCGGCGATCGAAGGCGCCAAGGTGACGGTCCGCCATCCGGTGACCGGTCGAACCGCCACGCTTGAAACAGGTCAGGACGGCGAAGCCGCGTTTCGAGGTCTGGAGAACGGGTTCTACAAAGTCGAGCAGGTCAGTTCCCCGGGATTTCAGGCTGAGTGGCCATCGGAATTGTATGAAGTCGGCGCCGGTGACCCGACCACCGTCAAGTGCCTTCTTCAGGAGGGCGTCATGCTGGGCGACGTCATCGTGATTTCACCGACCCACGGATGGCTCGCTCATCAGGACCAGCGGGCGGCGCAGAAAGCCGCGTTCGTGGAAGCCAATCCGGATACCGATTTCGACGATTTCCCCGGCAGGGAATTTTTTGAAATCCTTAAAACCAATAACGAGAAGGACATCCGGAAACGCCTGAAAGCCAGGCCGAACCTGAACGTTCGAAACCGCTTCGGCGACACGCCGCTGTTGATTGCAATTGGCCGGACCGACGAGGGCACGGTCACATTACTGATAAATGCAGGCGCGGAGATCAACACGGCAAATCAGTTCGGCGTGACGCCGCTGATGTATGCCGCGCTGTACGATGCCGCGCTGGTCAATGTCCTCCTCAACGCGGGCGCGAACCCCAACGCGGCGGACGATAACGGACGCACCGCGCTGATGCTCGCGGCGTTCGATGGGAAACTGGAAGTGGTCAATCTGCTGGTCAACGCCGGGGCCGACATCAACGCCCGCGACGCAAAGGGCCAATCGGCGCTCGACTACGCGCTGGCGGGGGCCAGCCAGTATCCCAATGACGCCATCAATCGCGTCATCGCGGTGCTGAAAAACGCCGGGGCGGTGGAAAGATGATGAACCGCCGGAATTTCCTGATCGCGCTGCCCTTACTGGTTCTTCCCGCCGCCGCCACCTTCGGGGGCGAGGATTGGCCGCTGCCCTACGCCTACGCGACCGACGGCTGCGGGCCGGACGACGGGCCGATGCTCTACCTGACCTTTACCGAAAAACCGATCACTGGTGGCCGGTTTTCCTTTCCCTATCTTGAATTGAGAATGCGCGGACACCTCAATTCCATCACCGGAAACGCCTACCAGGTCGGCGCGACGGAATTTCCGCTGTTTTCCGCGCAGTACTGGAGCGGTCCGCGCGTCTGGAAACCGATTCAAAACGCGACCGTCCAGATTACCCGCCACGACGCGGCGAAATTCGTCATCGGCCTGATCGAAGCCGACCTCGGCGACCGGGTCCACCGCGCAAAAGACCTCACCGGCACCATTCACCCGAATCAGACGCCCTGCGGATAGCGTGAAGATGGGTATTGGGGGCTGGGGGCTGGGGGCTGGGGGCTGGGGGCTGGGGGCTGGGGGCTGGGTTGGAATTGTCCATTTTCCAATACCCAATACCCAATACCCAATACCCAGCCCCCAATACCCAACACCCCTCCCCTATTCCCCATCCCCCGGTTCCTTCGGGTACAACTCCGACACGAGCACGCCGACGATCGTCAGCGCCCCGCCGACGAGTTCCCGGAGGCCGAGTTTCTCGATGCCGAAACCGTAGGCGATGAGCGAGGCGAACACCGGTTCGAGCGTCAGCACGAGCGCCGTCTGGGTCGCCGAGACGTGGCGCTGCGCCCGCGTCTGAATCTGGTAGCAGACAATCGTCGCAAACGTCACCAGATAGGCGAGTTGCAGTCCCTGTTTCAGCGTCGGTGCAAAAGGCCGCGTCTCCAGCGCGAGCGGCCCCGGCAGCGGGACGCCCCGCGCGTGGAGCAGCGCGAACACTCCCGATCCGGCGGCGAGCACCACCGCCGTAAAACCGAGTTGAAGAATGTTGAGCGCGTTCGGGTCGGATTTTCCGGCGAACCGTTCGGTGAAAAGGATGTGGAAGGCGAACAGAATCGTACAGGCAAAGGTCGCCAGATCGCCCCGCCGGAACGCCACGCCCTCGCCCGGCCAGCACAAAAGCAGAAATCCGACGAACGCCACCGCCAGCCCGGCCAGATTGCCGCGCGTCAGCCGGGTCATCCCGAGCGTCGTCCCAAACAGCGGGACGAACAGCACAGCCAGCCCGGTGATGAACGCCGCCTTCGACGGACTCCCCCCGGCAAGTCCAAGCGCCTGAAAGAGATACCCGCCACCGATGAATACGCCGAGCGTGATGCCGTGGAGAAACGTCCGGCGCGACATTCCGCCCAGCTTGCGTCCCCAGACCGCCGCCAGCACGAGCGCGGCGATGCCGAA
>JAAFHI010000316.1 GCA_013298335.1 Actinomycetota bacterium | reverse complement strand
ACACGACCCACGAGAACTACCTGACCTTTCTAAAATCGGTCAGCACCTCGCCGGAGACGGTCGTCCACATGGAATTCATGCCGAACTTCCAGCTCTGGATGCGCCACACCGACGACCGGGTCGAGAAGCTCAACTTTCTTGAAATCCCGATGTACCAGATCGGCCCCGACCTGATCGCGCCGTCGTGCCGAACCTGCTTCAACTACACGAACTCGCTCGCCGATCTGTCGGTCGGCTACATGGGCGGCGGGATGCCCGATTACCAGTGGATGCTCATCCGCAACCCGAAGGGATGGCGATTGCTCGACCTTGTCCGGAATGAACTCGAACTGACCGAACCAACCGAAAGCGGCAGCCGGAAGACCGCCATGAGCGGCTTCATGAGCCAGATGGGCAAGCCCTACACCAAGGGATCGCCGAAACCGGTCAAAAAGCTGATCTCGTTCATGATGCGCCGCTTCGGGCCGAAGGGACTTGAATTCGCGCGCACGCGGGTCGAGATGAAACTGACCGAGGGGCTCTACACGGTTCGCCTCAAGGCCCCGCATCGCGAGTCGCTCTACGTTCCGCGTTACGCCTACAAACCGATTCAGGATTACACGCTTCCGGGCGAGAGCGGACCTCCGACCCAGCCGGAACGCAAACCTTCGAAAAAGGCCGAGAAAAAGAGTCCGCAACCCGAACCCTGCGTCACCGCCGGGTAAAGCTCCAAACCCTAACCCCCTTAGCATCCGTCCCATGAGCACCTACACCCCCGAACAGATGGAACGCCGCCAGAAAAGCAAATGGATGCCGGTTCAGGCATTTCTGGCCCCGGTCCAATTCTTCATTTTCTTTGTCAGCCTCGCGCTCATCATTCGTTTTCTGTTCACCGGAAACGGGTTCTTCATTGCCAACGTGAGCGTGCTGGTCAAGGTGACCGTGCTCTGGATCATGGCCGTCACGGGAGCGTTCTGGGAAAAGGACGTCTTCGATCACTACGCGTTCGCCAAGGAGTTCTGGTGGGAAGACTTCTTCTCGACCTTCGTGCTGATTTCGCACTCGCTCTACGTGGTGGGGCTGTTCCTGCACTGGAGCGAACCGACGCTGGCCTATGTCGCGCTGGTGGCGTACCTGACCTACTGCATCAACGCGTACCAGTTCGTCCGCAAGTACGTCATCAACCGCCGCAAACTGAAAAACAGCGGCTATACCATCGCCGGCGACGTGCCGTGGAGCTAAACCGAATGCGGAATATCGAATGCGGAATGCGGAATAATTCCGCCCGCTATTCAGAACTTCCGCAACGTGGAACAGATTGCTGAAGGATTGCCAGGAATCCAGGGATTCCGCATTCGATATTCCGCATTCCGCATTGATTTTTATGCCCATCGAAGCCATTGATCGTCTCGAACGATACACCCCAGGGGGAGAAGACACCGGCGTCGCAAGCTGGAAACGCGAAGGCGCGATTGCCTTCTACTGGCTGCTCGCTTTCGGTCTGGCCGTCGGGTTCCGGTTGCCGGAACTGTACAAGTGCCGCGTGCCTGAGACGCTGGCGTCCATCTGGTGTCCGGCGATTCTGATCGCGACACTCGCGTTTTCGCAGTGGCTCTATAGCCAGGTAGCGATTTCCGAGGAGCGTCCGTTCAACTGGCTCGGCACGCCGATCTTCGTCATCGGAAACGCCATCGGCGAGACGCTCGCCTTTCTGGTCGTCTTTTCGGCGGGCGCGTTTGTCGGGGACTTCATCGGACGTCTGGCCGGGCTCGGCGGACTTCCCTTCCAGTTTCTGAAGTTCGGATGCGGTTTCTTCGTTTTTCTGATCTACGGCGGGGCCATTCACGGACTGTTCTGGATGCGCATCTTTCCGCCGCATTTTCGCGACGATCCGCGGGCACGCAAAATCCGCAAGTTCCGGCTCTGGTCGGAATCGGCCCTGTCGCTCGCGTGGTGCCTGACGTTTTTCGTCTTTCGCGATCTCTGGTCGGTGGTGGTCTTCCACGCCATCGTCGATCTCGTCCTGATGATTCGCGTGAGACCCGGTATTTTCCGCTTTGCCAGCGCCGATTCGGCGTAAAACTGAAGATTGTTGATTGAAGATTTTCGATTGCGCGGATCGTTATCGTCTCATCGAACTGAAATCGAAAATCATAAATCGAAAATCATAAATCGAAATCCGCAAGGAGAGCATCACATGCCCAAGCCCAAGTGTCTGTTCATCAATCCTCCGGTGATCGAGAAGGTCGCCGAGCGATTCAGCTTCATCAGCATGCCGCTGGCGATTCTCTACATCGGGACCTATATCGAATCGCACGGCTATGAAGTCAAGCTGTGCGACATGAACGCCGGGCAGGTGCCGGACATCGCCGACGACATCGACATCGTGGGCATCTCCTGCGACACGGTAAAATACACGGTCGGGATGCGCGTGGCGAAACAGGCCAAGGCCGCGGGCAAGCTCGTGGTCATGGGCGGCACGCACCCGACGTTCGACGACGAGGCGACGCTCCGTTCCGGCTACGTTGACTACGTGGTGCGCAGCGAGGGCGAGCTCCAGATGCTCGAACTCGTCCGCCAGTTCGAGAATGGCAAGATCGACCCGGCCTCGATTCCCGGCATCGCGTGGATGGACGGCGACACCTTTGTCCGCAACCCGGCGATGCCCTTCATCAAGGACCTCAACACGCTGCCGATTCCGAACCGCGAACTCCTCGAAATTCCGCGTTACTGGCAGCAGACCCGTTCCTGGATGGGCAAGTTCGCCGACCCGGTCTACAACATCTCGGGTTCGCGCGGCTGCCCGTACGACTGCTCGTTCTGCATCGTGACCGCCAACTACGGCGCGAAATGGCGCTACCGGTCGGTGGATTCGATCATGCAGGAAATCGAAGAAGGCTATTACAAATACAAGTACCGCACCTTCTTCTTCACCGACGACATCTTCAACGCGAGTCCGAAGCGCGCGATGGCGATTTCGCAGGCCATCATCGACGCCGGACTGGCCGACAAGATCCGGTGGACCGCCCAGTGCGTGACCAACATCTTCGTGAAATTCCCCGAAGTGGTCGAAGTCATGGCCGCCGCCGGGTGCATCGGGGTGATCATGGGCATCGAATCCATGGACCCGGAAACCCTCAAGGACTACAACAAGACCGCCACCAGCGACGACAACGCCAACTGCATCCGCCTGCTCAAGAAGAACGGCATCGCCTCGATGGCCTCGATCATCATCGGCCACCCGAAGGAAACACGCGATTCGTTGCAGGCGACCATGAAGTACATGTGCGAACTCAATCCGGAAATGCTCTGGATCAACATTCTCACGCCCTACGTCGGGACCAACCTGCGCCGCGAGTTCATCGAAACCGGACGGCTGCTCCCGAACCTCTCGTGGGAGGAGTACGACATCTCGCACGTCGTCTTCAAACTCGACCATCTGAAGGCCTGGGAAATCGAGGCGACGCGCAAGGCGATGACCGCGATGTACTACACCCGGCCGAAGTACCTGATGGAAAACATTCCGCGCATGTTCTTTGCCAAGACACCGACGCCGGTCGTCAAGCAAGCCGCCTGCTAGAGGGGATCAGGGGTCAGGGATCAGGGGTCAGGTTCAAACCGGATTCCGTCACCTGCCCTCCTGATTCCTGATCCCTGATACCTGATCCCTTTTTCTCCCCAGGAGATTCCGCTTATGTCGCTCGTCGTCCAAATCAAACGCCGTAAGATGGGACGCCACCGTCCGTTGAACATCGTGCTTGTGCTGCCCCGGTACTACAACCCGGAAAAAGGCCAGCACCACAAGCCGTTCATGATTTTCCCGAACATCGTCCTGCCGACCCTGGCCTCGATCACCCCGGAGCCGCACAAGGTGTCGATCATGGACGAGAACGTCGAAGACCTGTACATCCCGGACGATACCGATCTGGTGGCGATCACGGCCTACACGCGCAACGTGCAGCGCGGCTACCAGATTGCCGACGCCTGCCGCGCCAAGGGCATTCCGGTCATCATGGGCGGCATTCACGTCAGCTTCATGGTCGAGGAAGCCCTCCAGCACTGCGACAGCGTGATTTCGGGCGAAGGCGAGTCGCTCTGGCCGCAGATTCTCGAGGACGTTCAAAACGACGACATCAAGGCGGTCTACAAGGGCGGCCAGTCGCAGGACCTGAACGATCTGCCGGTGCCGCGCTGGGACCTGCTGAAGCTCGACAAGTACTTCAAGCCGGTGCCGACGCTCAAAATGCCGATCATGAGCATCCAGACCTCGCGCGGCTGTCCGCACAAGTGCGACTTCTGCACCGTGCCGGTCTTCGCGGGAAGCAAGATGCGGTATCGCGACCCCGAACACCTGCTGCGCGAAATCGACGCGTATGGGGCGGAGTTCTTCAGCATCGCCGACGACAACCTGATCGTGAATCCCGACGCGGCGGCGGATCTGTTCAAGACGCTGGCGCGCCGGAACGTGGGATGGTTCGGATTCTTCGACACGCAGACGCTCAAGCGGCCCGAACTGGTCGAGCTGGCCGCGAAGGCCGGATGCCGCCGGGCATTCCTCGGTATTGAAAGCATCCACCCGAACGAACTGGCGACGGTCAACAAGAAGTTCAACCGGCCCGAGAAGTACGAAGACCTCATCAAGCTCTTCCACAAGAACGGCATCGCGGTGGATGTGGGGATTCTGTTCGGCTTCGAGGACGAATCCCTCGAAAGCACCATCGAGACCATCGAGGAACTCAAGCGGTGCAAGGTCGAGACGGCGATTTTCTCGGTCATGACGCCCTTCCCCGGCACGGCGCTCTACAATCGGACCGAGGACAAGCTGATTCACAAGGACTGGGATCGCTACACCGGCGAGGAAGTCGTCTGGGCGCGCGAGGGAACCGACCCGGAAATGACGCGCAAGCTGCTCCAGTATGCCTTCGAGAAGTTTTACTCGGTGCCGTCCATCCTTCAGCGGATTGCGTCGCCCCGCTCGCACGCGCAGCGGAAACTGCTCGCGATGGTCTCGAACCTGCGGTTCCGTAACATCATTAAATACCGGTTCCCCGAACCGTTGCCGCCAAACTTCCACAGCCAGCGGGCGACTGCATCCGTTTAGCCGGATCGTCCGTATCATGGACGCTCAAAACCAAATGGCGCCTTGGGGAAACCCGAGGCGCTTTTCATTTTTTTCCAGTTACCACGATTGTTTACAGTGCCGTGACGAATGCTCTATTGTGGCGAACATATTTATTCACTTTCAGCAGTATCTGACAAACA
>JAAFHI010000200.1 GCA_013298335.1 Actinomycetota bacterium | reverse complement strand
GTTCCGGGCGCGACGGCTGGCCGACGGCATGGCGGTCGTGCTCAAAACGACGGCGGACGAATTTCCCGAACCCTCAGCCGTTGCCCGTCTTCAACACGAATTCACGGTTGTCCGGACGCTCGATTCACCCTGTATCGTGCTTGCCCATTCGCTTGAAATGGTTGAAAACCGTCCGGTCATCGTCTTCGAGGATTTCGGTGGCGTGTCGTTGCGGCAGGCGGCCGCCGCCGCGCCGGTTTCCGTGGCGGAATGCCTCGACATCGCGGTCGAAATTCTCATCGGACTCGCCGCGCTGCACCGGGCGAACGTGATTCACCGGGACCTGAACCCGTCGAACGTGGTCATCAACCGGGCCGACGGCACGGTCAAGCTCATCGACTTCGATATTTCGACGACAGTGACCCTCGAACAGGCGAATTTCGCCGATCCGGCGGGCCTCAATGGCGCGCTGCCCTACATTTCACCCGAACAGACCGGACGCATGAACCGCCGGGTGGATTACCGGACGGATTTCTACTCGCTCGGCGTCACGTTGTATGAACTGCTCACCGGCGGCCTGCCGTTTGCGTCGAAGGACCCGCTGGAAATCGTTTACGGCCACCTCGCCCTGACGCCCGTCGCGCCGGGCGATTTGAAGGGCGAGATTCCGGCGACGGTTTCGGCGGTCGTCATGAAATTACTCGCCAAGAGCGCGGAGGACCGCTACCAGAGCGCGGAAGGCATTCTCGCCGATGTGACCGAGGCGCGGCGGCAGTTGCGGGAAACCGGACGGGTCAACGTCTTTCAGCCGGGGATTCGCGACGTTGCCCCGACGCTCCGGGTGCCGCAACGGCTCTACGGTCGGAGCGCCGAATACGGGTTGCTGCGGGACGCCTTCGAGCGCGCCCGTGCCGGCCAGGCCGAAACCGTGTTCGTGACGGGCGCGGCGGGACTTGGCAAAACCGCGCTGGCGCAGGAACTCTACCCCGAAGTGACCCGCCGGAAAGGAATGTTCGCCGCCGGAACGTTCGACCGGTTTCAGCGCAACGTGCCGTACTCCGCCGTCGTGGAGGCGTTCCGGTCGCTCGTCCGGCACGTGCTGACGGAGAGCGAGTCGCGCATTGCCGCGCGGCGGGCGAGGTGCGCCGCGCGACTGGGCGGCAACGTCGGGTTGGTCACGGCGGTCATTCCCGAACTTGAAATCATCACCGGGCCACCGCCGCTGGTGCCGGAACTGCCGCTGCTGGAGGCCGGAAACCGGTTTCGGATGGTTTTCCGGCAATTTGTCCAGGCCTTTGCCACGCCGGAACAGCCGCTGGTGATTTTTCTCGACGACTGCCAGTGGGCCGACGCCGCGTCGTTCACGCTGGTCGGGGATCTGATTGCCGACCCCGACCTCCACCATTTTCTGCTCGTGGTCGCCGACCGCGACGGCGAGGCCGAGTCGGGGCACCTCATCCGCCCGCTCGGCGAGGAACTGACGGCATCCGGCGCCCGGTTCACCACGCTCGCGCTCACGCCGCTTTCGCGCGCGGCAATCCGGGAGTTCGTGGCCGATGCGTTCGGCGGGGTGAAGCCTTCCGTTCCCGAACTGGCTTCCATCATTCACCGCAAGACCGGCGGAAACCCGTTCTTCGCGGGCGAGTTTCTGAAATCGCTCGTTGCCGACGGCGCGCTCGGACGAATCGCCACCGGCGAATGGACGGTTGATTTCGACGCGGTCCGCTCCGCCGCCGCCGCCGAAAACGTGGTGGAATTTCTGGCCGACAATCTCCGCAAACTTCAGCCGTCGGTGCGGCGGACGCTCGAAATGGCCGCCTGTCTCGGTCACCGGTTTTCGGTGGATGTACTGGCGCGGGTCGCGGAATCACCGGAAGCGCCGCTGCGGATGGAACTGGCCGAGGCGGCGGCGGCGGATTTGCTGGTCGGCGACATCGGCGACGGAACGATTGCGTTCGTTCACGACCGCATCCGGCAGGCGGCCTATTCGCTCATTCCGGAAGCCGAGCGACCGTGCCGCCACCTCGCCGCCGGGCGGGCGCTGCTGGCCGATTCCGCCGGGGTCGGATTTGAAGTCGCCGATCACCTCAATCTCGGCGCGACGGCCATGACCGATCCGGCGGAACGCGAGGCGCTGGTCGCCCTCAATCTGCGGGTCGGGCAGGCGGCCAAGGCGTCGTCGGCCTTCGTTCCGGCGCTGGCCTATTTCGAGGCCGGGCTGACCGCCCTTTTCGCCCTGACGGACCGTCCGTGGGAAACCCACCCCGACCTGACGCTCGCGCTGCACATCGAAGCCGTCGAGGCGGCGAACCTGAGTACCGAGTTCGACGTGATGGAGAAGTACGTCGAGGCGGCGACCGGGCATCTGAAAGACGGCCCCGAAGCCATCCGGTTGTGGGAATCGGTCCTGCTCGCCGATTTCGCGCGGTATCGCTTCAATCAGACCGTGACGCTGGGCCGGGCAATTCTGGCCAATCTCGGCGTGGTGTTTCCCGACCAGCCGACGGCGGCGGAAATCGGGGCGGCGGTTGGCGAGATTCAGGAAAAGCTCGCCGGAAAGGGTATCGAAGACCTCGTTCACCTGCCGGAGATGACCGACCCGACGGCGCTGGCGGCGTCACGCATCCTGCACCGGGTGGCGGTCGCCGCCTATTTCACCTCGCCGGAACTGATGGTGCTACTGACTTTAAAGCGCCTTTCGCTGCTCCTCGACCACGGAAACATGGCCTATTCGTCCGGCGTGTATGCCGGGTACTCGGTCCTGCTCTGCGGGCAGCTTGGCCGGATTGCCGACGGGGTCCGGTTCGGCAACCTGGCAATGAAGATGGCCGAGCGGTCGGATGCGCGGGCAACGCGGGCCAGAACGTTCTTCGTGGTGGCCTGGTTTGCCAGGGTCTGGGAACGCCATCTGCGCGAATCGCTCGATCCGCTGTTTGAATCCTTCCGTTCCGGTCTGGAAACCGGCGAGTTCGAGTTCGCATCCGCCGGTCTGCTTGCCCGGATGGAGATGAAGTTCGCCATTGGCACGTCGCTCCGGGAGATGGAGACCGAAATCGCCGAGCAGTACGAGCAGGTCGCCCGGCTGCGTCAGGAACGGCACGCGCTCGCGTTCGCCATTTTCCGCCAGTGCGTCGCGAATCTGGTCGAGCGGACCGACGAACCGTGGGCGTTCGCGGGGCCGTGGGCGAACGAGACCACGCTTGAAGCCGACCTGCTCCAGAGAAACGACACGGCCACGCTCGGTACGCTCGCTTTTCTGCGGTTGTACCTGAAAGTGCTCTTCGGACGCCGGGCCGACGCGGTCGCCGACGCCGACCTGACCCTGCGGAATTTTCATGCCATCCGCGCCACCTGTCTCGCGCCGCGCTTCGCCCTGCTGGATTCGCTGGCCCGGCTGGGGCGACTGACCGGAGACGCCGACGCCGACGCGGAAATTTTTGCCGCGCTTGACGAAAACCGGGCGAAACTCGAAGTCTGGGCCCGGCACGCGCCAATGAACTATGAACACCTGCTCCATCTGCACGACGCGGAACGCTGCCGGGTAGCGGGGCGCGCGGCGGGCGCGCTCGACCACTATGACCGGGCGGTCGAACTGGCCCACGCAAACGGATTTCTCCACGACGAAGCCTTCGCCAACGAACTGGCGGCGGCGTTTTTCGTCGCTTCCGGCAAGCCGAAACTCGCCCGCGTCTATGCCCAGGAAGCCCGCTACGCCTACCTGCGGTGGGGCGCGCTCGCCAAGGTCCGGCACATTGACGAAACGTTTTCAGCCCTGATCGGTGAACTCGATGCCCGCCGGAGCGGGACGTTCCAGATTCCCCGGCTGTCGGATTCGGGCGAAAACCGGACGGTGACCGGATTCGATTTTTCCTCGGTGATGAAGGCTGCGCAGGCGCTTTCGGGTGAAATTCGGCTCGATCAACTGCTCGACGCGATCATGCGCATCGCGCTCGAAAACGCCGGAGCGCAGCGTGGCCTCCTGCTGCTGCCCGACCGGCACGGCGCGTGGCGCATCGAGGCTGAAAACGACGCGCTGGTCGAACGCATCCGGGTGCTTCAGTCCGAGCCGCCGCGCGAGGGCGAAAACATCCCGGTGTCAGTCGTGAACTTCGTTGCCCGGACCGGCGAGGCGGTCCTCCTCGACGATGCGCCGGCATCACGGGAGTTCGGCGACGATCCCTATATCCGGGACGTTGCGCCGCGCTCGGTCCTTTGCCTGCCGGTGCTCCATCAGGGAAAGCTGACTGCCATGCTCTACCTTGAAAACCGGCTGATGGGGAACGTCTTCACGCCGCAGCGCCGGGAAGTGCTCAACCTGCTGACGGCGCAGGCGGCGGTGTCGCTCGAAAACGCCCGGCTCTATGCCGATCTGGAAGCCAAGGTCAGCGAGCGGACGGCGGAACTCGAGGAAAAGACGACCCAGTTGTTCGACAGCCTGCGCTATGCCGAGCGGATTCAGCAGGCGATTCTGCCGTCGGAAACCGCGCTTCGGGCGGTCCTGCCGGAGAGTTTCGTCTTCTTTCAGCCGAAAGACATCGTCAGCGGGGATTTTTACTGGGTGCGGGACGTCAACGGCGAACTGGTCGTCGCGGTGGGCGACTGTACCGGGCATGGCGTTCCCGGTGCGCTGATGGCGATGATCGGCGACGCGCTGCTGGAGCAGATCGTGGTCGAAAAACGGGTCACCGATCCGGCGCGCATCCTCGCCCGGCTGCACGTCGGCATCAACCGGGCGCTGAAGCGGGAAGGCGTGAAGGAGGAAGTCTTCGAGAGCATGGACGCCGCGCTCGTCCGCATCGCGCGGGACCGCCGGTCGGTCACGTTCGCCGGGGCCCGGCGGTCGCTCTATTTCACCGGTCACAACGGGGAGTTGCGGGAACTCAAGGGCGACCGCACCGCCGTCGGCAGCAGTCGGCGCAGCGGGGACCGGCGGTTCAGCGAACACGAGATCGAAATCGGCACGCAGATGGCCTTCTACCTCGTGACGGATGGTTTCGCCGATCAAAACGACCCGGCCGGGGTGAAGTTCGGGGTTCGGCGCCTGCGCGAGACGCTCACCGCGTGCAGTCGGCTGCCCATGAGCGAGCAGCGTGCCCGGCTTGAGGGGGAACTTTCCGCCTACCGGTGCGGAGAGCCACAGCGCGACGAC
This sequence comes from Actinomycetota bacterium, assembly GCA_013298335.1. GTDB lineage: Bacteria > Acidobacteriota > Blastocatellia > Chloracidobacteriales > Chloracidobacteriaceae > JAAFHI01. Next base: position 1,434 of record JAAFHI010000200.1, on the reverse strand, counting down.
ATCACGGTCTTCGGATTTATGGTGGGAGAAAACGGGCAGCCGGGAATTCGCGGCGTAGGATTCGGAGAGCGCGTCCCGGAATCTCACTAACTTCCGATCAGGAAGCGTGCCTGGGCGGCGACCGTGTCGCCATTCTTGAGTTCAACCGTGTGGGCGCCTTTTGGAAGCGCCCGGTCGCTGGTCAGATAGAGGGTCAGAAAATAGACCCGTCCCGTGGAAGTATTGAGGTTGGGAGTGATGCTTTGATCCAGAATCTTTTGCGCTCCGGCCTTCCAGATCACCTGATAACTCGAGGCGCCGGTATTGCCCTTGAGTCGCAGGCGGACGGCCTTGGTCGAGGCGGAGAAGCTGGTCCCCGCATTCGCCTCGTCGAACGATGTCGTTTCTCCCGGTAAAGCCGGGTAGCCGCACAATTCGATTTGAGAGAGCTTGCTGTCGAAAATCTCGACGCTCCCGGCGACCGGCGGTGTCGGACGCCCTGACGAAGATGAATTTGAACCGACGATCAGGTAGAGGATCAGACCCCCGCCGATGACGAGGAGTCCCAGCAAAAAGACGCCAATGAGAACGAAGATGAGAACCTTGCTGCCCTTTTTGGCGGGCGCGTCCGCCGGCTGCTGGTATTGCGGGGACTGCGAATAGTTCTGTTCGCCGGTGTAGTTCGGCGACTGGTTGGACGTCTGGGCCGCCTGAACGACGGTGGCGGCGCCGACGGGAAACCCGGTCGGTGGCGGCGCGGCGGGCATTCCGGCCACGACCGTCTTGAGCGGATCGGCGGGCGGCGGTCCGGACGGCTTGGCGAGCGAGGGCGGCGGAGAGTTGACCGCGCCCATCGCGATGGTGGCCTGTCCGGCGCTCGGCGGCGGCGCGGCGGGCATGCCGGCGACAATCGTTTTCATCGGGTCGGCGGCGGGCGGCGGCGGAGAATTGACCGCGCCCATCGCAATGGTGGCCTGTCCCGCGGGCGGGCCGGTCGGCGCGGGCATGCCGGCGACAATCGTCTTCATCGGGTCGGCGGGCGGCGGCGCGGCCGGTTTGGGGGCCGGGCTCACCGCGCCCATGGCGATGGTGGCCTGTCCGGCGGGCGGGGCGGGGGCCGCCGCTGGAATTTCACGACCGCACTGGCGGCAAAAACGGGTGCCGGGTTTGGACTCGGTGCCGCATTCCGGACAATGAATCATCTGCATACATGCTTCTCCTGCTCGATCCAAGTAGACGAATCTTTCCGCGCATCGTAAACGTTCGACGGACATCGGTAAACCACGAACTGTATAAATGTGAACACAGTTGTTCGTGCAGGTTTGCTTTACAGAAACCGAGAAATGCCCCTACAATCGGTTTTCCAAAGAAAACCCGCGCCGCGTCGACGCCCGATCGTGAAGCCTCCGCCTCGTGCCGGCTTCCGTCGAATGCGTTTTTTTGCCCTCGCGCCGA
>JAAFHI010000114.1 GCA_013298335.1 Actinomycetota bacterium | reverse complement strand
ATCATCCGCGACGTGACCGCGCAGCGCCAGCTCGAGGGGGAGCGAATCCGGATTGCCAAACTGGAAGGGCTGAACCTGCTCGCGGGCGGCGTCGCGCACGATTTCAACAACCTGCTCGCGGCGATTCTCGGCAACATCGAACTGCTTCGGACGCAATTCGGCTTTGAGTCGGATACGTTGTCGAATCGGCTCAACGCCATCGAACGGGCGGGAAAGCGGGCCAAATCGCTGGCCGCGCAACTGCTGATGCTGGCCAAGGATACCGAGCCGCTGGCCGAGACGGTCGGGTTGCCGGCGCTGATGGCCGACGCCATGGGGTTCGTCGTCCAGGACAGCGCCGTTTCCCTGACGTTTTCGTTCCCGGAGGACGGCCTGCCGCTGGTCCACGCCGACCCGACCCAGATCGAGCAGGTTTTCCAGAATCTCGCGGTCAATGCCTGCGACGCGATGCCGGACGGCGGCGAGATCCGGGTCGTCGGCGAGACGGTTTCAATCGGCGAGGAGAGCGGAATCCCGCTGGAGCAGGGGACCTACATCAGGCTGGCCGTGTCCGATACGGGCCGGGGGATTGCACCCGAGGCGCTGGACCGGATTTTCGACCCCTATTTCACCACCAAGAAGAACGGCAGCGGTCTGGGGCTCGCGCTGGTGCATGCCATCGTCACCAAGCACCGCGGGTATGTGCGGGTGGTTTCGCCGCCGGGCCAGGGGGCGACCTTCGAGTTGTATTTTCCGACGCCGGGGCCCGCGACCGGGAGATAGGCGTCGCGGCGGTGTCCGGTGGCGCGGGAGCCGTCCGGCTTTTACCGTGCGGCTCCGATGTTCCAATCCACCGTGGTCTGGGTTAGGCTGAAGTATCCGTCCAGGCCGTCACGCCGCCAGTCACTTCCTCTCAATGGGTGAAGAACGCCTCTTCTTCATCCATGTACTTCTCGTCATGTCCGTTCAGGAGACCCCTTCGCGACCCTTCGCGGCTTCGGTCGGCATTCTCGGACACGCGCTTCATCCCTTTGGAGATCTGCTGCGCGCCGAGGGCTTCGCCGTTTCCGAAATTCACGACCCGAACGAATCCGGGACCTTTTCCCTGATCCTGATGTCGCTGGCCCATCCCGACGCCGTCCAATGGTGCGAACGCCTGTGCCGCCGTCCGTCGAACCCGGTCGTCTGGGCGGTCGCGGACGAAACCAACGACGAGGACGCCATCCGGCGCGCGCTGGCCGCCGGGGCCTCCGACGTGTTCGGCTGGCCGGTCAGCCCGGCGGTGCTGTTCCATCGCCTGCGACACCATCTGACGCCGCTCCAAACCCAGCGCGAGACGCGGTTTCTGGAATTCTTCCGCCAGAATCCGCTGCCCTGCGCCATATTCGACCTCGGCGCCGAAACCCGACGGTATGTCGAAGTCAACCCGGCCTTCGCCGCCGCCACCGGTTTTTCCCGCGAGGAACTCATCGGGCGGTCGCTGGAGGAGGTCGGCAACTTTGCGCGGGGCGAGGCGCTGACCCGGATGCGCGAACGGCTGGCGACGAACCGGGTAATTGTTTTCGAATCCGATTTTCGTTTGAAGTCCGGGAAAATCCGGCGGGCATCGGTGGCGGTGGGACTGGCCGACATCGAAGGCCGGACATTTGCGCTGGTGACGCTTTACGACCTCGAAAGAAAGATGCGCGTCGTTGAACAGGCCCGTGCCGAAACCGAGCGTCGGCTGGTCGAACTCACCCGGGTGGTTCCCGGCATCGTCTGTGAATATCGGGTCGATGCCGAAGGCCGGGAAGCGTTTACCTTCATCAACGACGTTTCGGGCGAGATTTTCGGTCTTACACCGGACGAGATCCTCGCCGATCCGTGGATTCTCTGGAATCGCATCCATCCCGACGAAGCCGCGGCGGTCCGGCAGGCATTCGTCGAGGCCCACCTGGCGCTCCACCCGATGCAGCAGGAATGCCGGGTCATCCTTCCCAATGGCGACATCAAATGGCTCGTGGTGACCGGATCACCCCGGCGCGAGGGGGCGGCCACGGTCTGGAGCGGGATTTTTACGGATGTCACCGAGACTCGGCGACTCGTGGGCGAACTCGAGGTCGATTCTTGAAGCCATTACGGGTTTCAGCGCGTGGCAGGAAGAATTCCGGGTGATCACGATCGGCGGGCAGGCGAAACGGTTGCTCGCAACCGCCAATCCGCGCCGCGAGGAGTCGGCGACGGTGTGGGCGGGGATCTTTACCGACGTGACCGAGCAGCGGCGCATCGAACGGGAACTCGAGGAAAGCCACCGGAAGCTGGAAGAGATCACGGCGTCGATGCCGGGCGCGGTGTATCAGTACATTGTTCGCCCGGATGGAACGGATGCCTTTCTGTTCTTTTCCGCCGGACTCGACGACGTGTTCGGCGTTCCCGGGCAGAAAATGATCGAGGACGCGGGAAATGCCTGGTCGGTGGTGCATCCGGAGGATTTGCCGGAGGTGAAGGCCTCCGCCTTCAGGTCGGCGATGACGCTTGAACCCTGGGAGTGCGAATACCGGTTGCAACTGCCCGAACGGGGAGAGCGGTGGGTGCAGGGGCGTTCGATGCCGCGGCGGGAACCGGACGGGACGGTCATCTGGGATGGATTTTTTTCCGACGTTACTGAACGGAAACGCATCGAGGCGGAACGCAATGCCGCGCAGGCGACGCTGGCCAAGGTGACCAACGCCGTTCCGGGGGCGTTCTACCAGTACGCGCGGCGGCCCGACGGTTCCGAGCACTTCCCGTTCTTTACCTCCGGTATGGACGAGGTACTCGGCTTCCCGGCGACGCGAATCGTCGAGAACCTTCAGGCCTACGTGAAAATCATCCACCCCGAGGACCTGCCACGGGTCCAGGCCGCCTCCGCCCATTCGACCGCGACCCTCTCGCCGTGGGACCTCGAATATCGCATCGTGCCGCGCCCCGGCGAGGTCCGGTGGGTGCATGGGCGGTCAAAACCCCGCCACGAACCGGACGGCACGATCATCTGGGACGGGTTCATTTCGGACGTCACCGAGCGCAAGCGGATCGAGGCCGAGCGCAACAGCGCCCAGCGGAAACTCGCGGAAATCACGGCGGGGATGCCGGGCGCGGTATTTCAGTATCACCAGTCTCCCACTGGTGACCGCTCGATTCCGTTCGTGAGCGAAGGCGTCGAGCGATTGTTCGGCGTTTCCGCGACCGAGATCATGGCGAACGGGCTGACCCTCTGGCGCTACTGTCAACCGGAAGAAATCCGGGAAGCGTTCCGGCTGACCGAGCATTCGCGGGAAACCCTCGCGCCGTTTGATTTCACCTACCACGTGGCGCTTCCGGACGGCCTGAAGTGGGTTCGCGCCCAGTCGGTGCCGCACCGGTCGCCCGACGGCGGCACGGTCTGGAGCGGTCTGCTGACCGACGTCACCGAGCAGAAACTGACCGAACTGGCCCGCGCCGAGGCCGAGCGGAAGCTGACGGAGATCGCGGCGGCCATGCCGGGGGCGGTCTATCAGTATCTGAAGACACCGGGCGGTCATTATCGGTTCACCTTCGTGAGCGAAGGGGCGACGACGCTGTTCGACATTCCCTCGCCGGTCAGCATCGAGGACATGAACCGGACCTTTCATGGGGGGCTGATCCGGGAATTGACGGAAGAAGCCTTTCGCCTGATCGACGTTTCGGCGGAGACGCTCACTCCGTATCAGCAGGAATTCCCCATTCTGCTTCAGAACGGGTCGAAGAAATGGATTCGGGCGGAATCGCTGCCGCGCCGCCTGCCGAACGGGGCGGTGCAGTGGAGCGGGCTGATGCTCGACATCAGCGAACGGAAACGCGCCGAGGCGGCCCGCGCCGAAGCCGAAGCCAAACTCGGCGAAATCACGGCGGCCATGCCGGGGGCGGTCTATCAGTATGTGAAGACACCGGGCGGTCACTACCGGTTCACTTTCGTGAGCGAGGGGGGCGCCGCGCTTCTGGGGGTTCCGTCGCCGGTCCGGGCGGAGGACGTGAATCGGGTCTTTCAGGTCGGGCTGCCCCGCGATTTGTCGGAAGCAGGCTTCCGGCTCATCGACCATTCGGCGGAGACGATGACCCCCTGCTGTCAGGAATTTCCGCTGACGCTGGCGGATGGGACGATGAAATGGATTCGGGCGGAATCGCTTCCGCGCCGCCTGCCGAACGGCGGGGTGCAGTGGAGCGGGCTCATTCTCGACATCAGCGAACGCAAACGCGCCGAGGCGGCCCGCGCCGAAGCCGAAGCCAAACTCGGCGAGATCGCCGACGCCGTGCCGGGGACGGTCTATCAGTATGTCCGGTATCCCGACGGGCGTGAGAAATTTGAGTTTGCAAGCAGCGGGCTGGAAAGCATCCTCGGCGTTTCGCCGGAGGCTTTGAAGGAGAATCCGACGCGGCTGTTCGAGCGGATTCACCCCGAGGATTTGCCGGTGTCGCTGGCCGAAACGCTCCGGGTGGAGCGGGAACTGGATAGTTTCGACCTGGAGTACCGAGTCCGGGATGATTCCGGGCCGGATGCCTGGAAGTGGGTGCGGGTGCAGGCCGTGACCCACCGCCGCGCGGACGGCGCGACGGTCTGGACCGGACTGATGACCGACATCGGCGATTACAAGACGCTCGAAGCCTCGCTGCGCGCGAGCGAGGAGCGGTTCGCGACCATTTTCCGGAGCAGCCCGGTGGCCTGCGTCGTCACCCGGCTGGGCGACGAGGGACGCATCGCCGCCGTCAACCAGGCTTTTACGCGGCTGTTCGGTCTGGACGTCGAAGCGGTTATTGGCCGGACCTCGATCGAACTGGGATTGACGAGGGATTTCGTGAAGCGCGATGCCATGCGCGAGGCGGTGCTGGCCGGGCTGACGCCGTCGGTCGCCGAAAGCGAGATGCGCGCCTCGGGCGGCGAGATGCGAAAACTTCTTTTCGCCGCCGAGCGGGTCGTCTATGACGGGGAAGTCTGCGCGCTGACCATGATCGTCGATCTCACCGACCGCGTCCGGCTGGAAGACGAGCGGCTGCGCGCCGGCAAGCTCGAATCGCTCGGTGTGATGGCGGGCGGCATCGCCCACGATTTCAACAATCTGCTGACGGCCATGTCGGGCAACGCGGGACTCGCGCGGCACTACCTGAAGAACGGGGCGGCGGCGGCCAAGATTCAGGAAAAGATCGAATCGCTCGAACGCGCGGTCGAGCGGGCGAAAACCCTGTCGAATCAGCTACTGACCTTCGCCAAGGGCGGCGACCCGGTGCGCCGGACGGTCGATCCGATCGTGTTCGTGGTGGACCCGGTCCGGTTCATTCTCACGCCGACCGCCACGACCTGCCGCTTCGACGCGCCAAGCGGTTTGTGGCAGGTGAAGGCCGACGTCGGCCAGATGAGCCAGGTGTTTCAGAACCTCGCGGTCAACGCGACCGAGGCGATGTCCGGCGGCGGAACGGTCGAGGTCACCATCGAGAACGTGCGGGTCGACCTGTCGCTCCCGCTTCCGCTCGCGCCCGGCAAATATGTCCGGGTCGTCTTTACCGATACCGGATGCGGCATTCCCGCCGACCGGCTGGCGAAAATCTTCGATCCCTATTTCACCACCAAGCCGACCGGCACCGGACTCGGGCTGGCGGTCGCCCATTCGGTCGTGATGAAGCACGACGGCTACATCACGGCACAATCCGAGGTCGGGCAGGGCAGTCGCTTCGAAATTTACCTGCCGGCGCGGGAAACCGGCTCGCTGACCCAGGAAGTGCCGGTCCTGACGCCGGATGACGCCCGCCGGGCGGCGGAGCGGCGCATACTCATCATGGATGACGAGGACCTCGTCCGGGAGATGATGGCCGCCATGATTGAAGACATCGGATATGCCTGCGTGGCCTGCCGCAACGGCGAGGAGGCCGTCGAGGCGTACCGCGCGGCGTTCGAGCAGGGAACGCCCTTCGCCCTCGTGATGCTCGATTTGAAAATCATGGGGGGAATGGGCGGCCTCGAAACCTTCGAACACCTCAGGCGCATCGACCCGGCGGTGACGGCCATCGTGTGCAGCGGGTATTTCAGCGACCCGGTGCTGGCCCATCACCAGGAACACGGATTCGCCGCGAAACTCCAGAAACCCTATCGACTCGACGATTTACGGGTACTGCTTGAGAAGATTTTCGGCGAACGCTAGCCAAGCGCGGCGTTTCAACGTAGATTTTCGGGCGTTATGACGACCTTCAAGACCATGTCCGTCACCGGCTGGGGACGCTACCCGGTGGTTTCCTCCGACGTATTTCGTCCCGACGGCCCGCGTGCGGTCCGCGAAATTCTGGGCGAACGCCACCACGCCGCGCTCATCGCCCGTGGTTACGGACGCAGCTACGGCGACGCCGCCCTCAACACCGACCGCGGCGTGATTTCCGGCGAAAAACTCGACCGCTTTCTCAATTTCGACGAACGGACCGGCGTGCTGACCGCCGAGGCGGGCGTCCGGCTGAAGGAAATCCTCGACGTGTTCGTGCCGCGCGGCTGGTTTCTGCCGGTCACGCCGGGGACGAAGTTCGTCAGCCTCGGCGGCGCGCTCGCCTGCGACATCCACGGCAAGAACCACCACCGTGACGAATCGTTTTCGCGCCACGTCGAATGGTTCGACCTGCTCGTCGCGTCGGGCGAGGTCATCCGCTGCTCGAAGACCGAAAATGCCGACCTGTTCTGGGCGACGGCGGGCGGGATGGGGCTGACCGGAATTGTCCTCGCGGTGGCTCTGAAGCTGCAACCGATTGAAACGGCGTATATTTCGGTGGATTACGTCCGCACGCGCGACCTCGACGAGACGCTCGAACTCTGCGAATCCGGCGACGAGCGCTACCACTATTCGGTGTGCTGGATCGACTGTCTCGCCTCGGGCACATCGCTCGGACGGAGCGTCCTGATGCGCGGCGAGCACGCCCGGCCCGACCAGTTGCCGAAAAAGCTTCAAAAACACCTGTTCGAAATTCCCCACAAGCCCGACGTGACGGTGCCGTTCTCGTTCCCCAACTTCGCCATCAACCCGCTCTCGGTCAAGGCGTTCAACTTCGGCTTCTACCACAAGCACCCGAAGGAAAAGACCGGCGTCATCACCAACTACGACAGCTATTTCTACCCGCTCGATTCGGTACTGGAGTGGAACCGGGTCTACGGCGCGCGGGGCTTCTTGCAGTACCAGCCGGTTTTCCCGCCCGAAACGAGCCGCTCCGCGCTGATCAAAACGCTGGAAGTTCTCAGTAAAAATAAAGTTGCGTCGTTTCTGGCGGTGCTCAAGCGGTTCGGCCCGCAGGAAGGTCTGCTCTCGTTCCCGATGCCGGGCTACACGCTGGCGCTCGACATTCCGGTGACCGGGCCGGGGCTTTTCAAAATTCTCGACGAACTCGACGAACTGGTCGTCGCCTCCGGCGGGCGCATCTATCTCGGCAAGGACGCCCGCGTCCGACCGGAGCACATGCCCGCGATGTACCCCAAACTCGCCGAGTGGAAGCGCATCAAGCACGACATCGACCCGGAAAACGTGTTTTCCTCCGACCTTTCGCGCCGCGTTGGCTTAACCGAACGCTGAAAGCGCCCTGAAAAAAATGTCTACCTACCTCATCCTCGGCGCGGCGTCCAGTATCGCCCGCGCGGTGGCCGACGAACTCGCTTCCCGCGGCGACGCGCTGGTGCTGGCCGGTCGTTCCGTCGCGGACCTCGAAAGCACCGCCGCCGACCTCCGCATCCGCCATCAGGTCAAAGCGATCGCGGTCCGGTTCGACGCGCTCGCGACCGACACCCACGCGGCCTTTCTCGATGCCGTTGTCGCCGAAGCCGGCGATCTCGACGGCGCGCTGCTCGCGTTCGGCACGATGACCGACCAGAAAGAAGCCGAAGCCGACTTTTCGAAGGCGGCGGCGATGATCGCGTCGAACTTCAGCGGCGCGGCC
>JAAFHI010000140.1 GCA_013298335.1 Actinomycetota bacterium | reverse complement strand
GACAACGCGGCTGAAATCCGGTTTTCCATAACCCGACTCCTTAAAACTTGTTTTGAAAATCAGCTTGCGAGTCGGTCAAACGCTCAACCAGAACAAAGTTCCGGTTTTTTCGAGAAAGTTTTTCAGGCTGTGAAAGGCAGCCAGGAAAAAATGAAGCAAAAGCAATCCATCCTGGAACCATCTTTTTGAGAAGACGAAACAACCAGCCGGTGAATCCACATTTTACCTTGATTCGTTTTAGGGAAGCAGGTCACAAAGAGCTCGACGCAATTATCAATTTCTACCTTCACCACTGCTATTCAGAAAATCAATTTTCAAAAAAACTAAAAAAGTTAATCATTACCAGGCAGAAATCCAGGGAGATCTTTTGGATTCATATAAAAAGTATCACCACAATCCTCAAGAAAAACTTTATTTTCAAGAAAAATCGGATCAATTGCTGGTAGATTTTTAAGCCAGCATCCAAATTTTAAAAAAAAATGTATATTCTTGTCAGTTACTTCATAAAATCCCCCAGCAGAGTGAGAAAACTCTAAATCAATGATAATATTAAAAAACTTTTCTTTTTCAGAAACAATTTCATTAATTGGAACTAAATAAATTTTTTCAAAGATTTTAATAATTTCAGTTGAAGGCATAATACTTGGTAAAATACGAAGGTCATTTAGGATTTCATTAAGCATAAAAACTCCAAATAGAAAATTATTTTTTCATTCTTTCAACAATTGAATGCAAAACTTAAGGTTTACTCCAGAGCTTATCATAAAAAGTCGGTTAAATTGAGAGAGCCAAGTGGCCGTCAACCTAATTATTACGATGCAAGCAATTGTCTTACTGGTATCAGGCAAAACCTCGTAATCATTTGCAAGCCAACGATTAATGATAAGCCAGTCAAAAGTCCGTTCCAATATCCAGCGTTTTGGCACAAAACGGATCCTGTTTGCTACGGGTCTTGTGCCACCCATTTGACCTCCATTGTGCGTTAGCGGTCAACCACCGCGAGGATCTGACACGCGTTGGGGGTCTCCGATTTGTCACTGCGTGAACTCCCACTTCAACCCCCATACCAAGCGAATCCTCCAGAGGGGGGACGATTGGAATCGTGGCCTTTATCAGCAATTTTGTGGTTTACACCAAATTGGCAGTCCAAAACCGCAGGGAGATATTTGTCTTGCGGCTTCAAGAATCAACAGAAACAAACCTTCGTGAATCTGCCCGTGGTTCAGTTGAGACGACCGGCTTCCAATCACCTGTGGCCGTCCGAACCAGATCGCCCGGCTTGAGTTGGCCCGCTGAAATCCAGGTCGCCGCTTTCCCAAACCGGCCCCAAAACCGGTGCCGGTCATACCGGGATGCCTTCCCTTCGCCTTAAAAGCTACGCTACATTCCGGACGAGCCATCCCCTTGGCTCGTCCTTTTTCATCTCGCCCGCAATTCATGGCTCGCTGCTTCGAGGAAATCGAATGTCCAATCCCAACGCTCGCATCAAAAAGGTCAAAACCCACATCAGCCAGAACGAGGGGCTGATTTTCGAAAAGTCCCGCACCGGCACGCGGGCCTTCCATCTTCCGGTCGCGGACGTCCCCGCGCCCGCCGCCGAGGAACTCGTCCCGGCGCACCTGTTGCGCCACGACGATCTGGAAGGTCTCCCGGAAGTTTCGGAACCGGAAGTCGTCCGGCATTACACCCGCCTTTCGACGTGGAACTACGGGACCGACACGGGGATGTTTCCCCTCGGCTCCTGCACGATGAAGTACAACCCGAAGTTCAACGAATGGGCTGCCCGCCTGCCCGCCATCGCGCGGACGCACCCGCTCGCGCCGGAAGCCGCCATTCGCGGCAACCTGCGGCTCATCAAGGAACTTGAAGACAGCCTCTGCGAAATCACCGGACTCGACGCCTGCTCGCTCCAGCCCACGGCGGGCGCGCACGGCGAACTCACCGGCGTGATGATGATCCGTGCGGCGCTCGAAGAACGTGGCGACCCGCGCAAGTACATCCTGATTCCCGATGCCGCCCACGGCACGAATCCGGCCAGCGCGGTGATGTGCGGCTACAAGGTCATCACCCTCATTTCAAAACCGAACGGCCTGCTCGATCTCGAAGCCCTCGACAAGGCCATGGACGACTCCGTCGCCGGGTTGATGATTACCAACCCGAACACGCTCGGCATTTTCGAGGAAGACATCGCCAAAGCCTGTGAACTGATTCACTCGCGCGGCGGGTACGTCTACATGGACGGCGCGAACATGAACGCGCTCGTCGGCGTGGCGCGGCCCGGCGACATGGGCGCGGACGTGATGCACCTCAACCTGCACAAGACCTTCTCGACGCCCCACGGCGGCGGCGGCCCCGGCTGCGGCCCGGTGCTGGTGAAGAAGGAACTCGAACCGTACCTGCCCTTCCCGACCATCAAGCGCAATCCGGACGGCCACTCGAGCTTCGATTACGACCGCCCGAAATCCATCGGACGGGTAAAGGCGTTTTACGGAAATTACGGAATGATGGTGCGGGCGCTGGCCTACATCCGCGCGCTCGGCCCGGACGGCCTGCGCATGGCGACCGAAATCGCCGTGCTCAACGCGAATTACGTCCGTCACCACCTAGAGAACGATTACGACATTCCGTTCGACGGTCCGGCGATGCACGAAGTCGTGTTCAACGACAAGAAGCAGCAGGCGTTCGGCATCCGCAACGGCGACATCGCCAAGCGGCTCATCGACTATGGCTTTCACCCGCCGACCATGTCGTTCCCGCTCGTCGCGCCGGGGGCCATCATGATCGAACCGACCGAGAGCGAGAGCCGCGAGGAACTCGATTTCTTCATTGACGCGATGAAGTCGATTGCCCGCGAATGCGAGGAAAACCCCGATTTCGTGAAGGCGGCCCCGCACAACGCGCGGCTGGGTCGGCTCGATGAAACGGCGGCGGCGCGCAATCCGGTGCTGCGGTGGAAACCGACCGAAGTCGCCAAAGCGGCGGCCAAGTAGTCGGATTCACCCCAAAGTGAAAAGGGTGACGGAAGCGATTCCGTCACCTTTTTTTTAGCCACTTTAGAGCAGTTTCAACCGATGGCCGATATCCAAGGTGGCGAAATGTTGCCGGTGGAATCTAGCCCATATCCGGAGCGCTTTGGCGAGGATATGGGAAACATGTTCGGATGAACGGAATTGGTATTTTGGAATCCGTTTCCCCACGTCCTCGCCAAAGCGCTCCGGACGTGGGCTACATTCCATCGGAAACTCGCCCACCCCATCCGGCGCTGGAATCGGCTCTATCGGAAGCGAAGATTGAAGGTGTCCACCGGCGTCGGCAGGCGGTCGCCGTTGCGCGGATTGAAGACGCAGGGCACGTCGTCGCGGACCGCAAAGTCGAGCAGCAGCGTCGAACTGTGCCACAGCTTCGACCACTGGCTGACCACGGCCAGTTCCCCGTCCTTGACCCGGAACGCCCGATAGGACAGGTGCGAGGCCGCGCCCGGAACGAAGAAAAAGCATTCGGAAACGCCGTAGCGGTCAAGGTAGTCGGCGGCCCGTTCGCGCCAGCCGCGAAATCCCGGCGGCGACACGTCAAAAACAAAGGTCGGCGACGGCAGGCCCGCGGTCAGGTCGTACAGATCGCTTCCCGGCGGAATGACGGCCTTCTCGGACGCCTCTTCAACCACGAAAAAAGCCGGTCGAATCTCGGTCGACCCGGCTTCGTTTCGCGCGCCGCGAATCCGGGTGTCGATAAAAACCCGGCGAAATGGATCGATGTCGAAAAAAGCCTGAAGCGCGAGGGCCAGCGCCAGAACCGACTGCGGCTCGGTCAGGGCCACCGCGTTGGCGATGTGTTTTGGAAGGGGTTTGGTGGGCTGGATGAATCCGCGGAATTCGCGAGGTTTGAATTGGTGATGTTTCATCGGTCAGATGCGGTGGAGGAATTCCTCCAGCCGCCGGAAATTGATGACCGCAAGAATGGCGATCGGTGGAAAAACACAGGCATCGTGAAGAAAATCGAGGGCGGTGAAGGTCTCGGTGGGATCGCTGAAGGCAATTTTCCCGATAAACCCGCCGACGGCGAGCGACACCGCGTACCCCAGAATCAGAAATCCCCAGGCCGTTGCCCGAGAGAACGGCTGCGGCGGCAAATTCTCGTCAGTGACCGACAACACGCGCGGGCGGTAGGTGAAGTGTTCAAGCACCAGATGAAGGCTGCGGACGAACTGCCAGACCCCGAGCAAACACAACCCCCACAAGACGATTTGAGTGACCGGGCCGTACGGGGCGATTGACGCCGACGGACGCGCCGCCGCGACGAACAGTGTCGAAAGGAACAGGGTAACCGTGATCATGACCGCTTCCGCGCGGAAACGGGCCTCGCGCCGTTCGGCTTCGAGCATGTCGTTGATGACGCTGTTGATCCTGACCTTGTAGGCCCTGACCCGCGCCGCGCGCCGACGGGCGCTTTCCCGCGGCGGCTCAGTCCGGACCGGACGCGGATCATAGGTCCCGCGGTCATAATCGGACCGCAACTCGGCATTCGATAAAACCCGGTAGGCCTCGGCGATTTCCGCGAATTTCGTCTCGGCTTCCGGGGCCTGACTGACATCCGGGTGGTGTTCGCGGGCAAGACGTCGAAAGGCCGACCGAATCTCCGGCGCGGAAGCCTCCCGTGAAACCCCGAGAATTTCATAAAAATCGGCCATCCGCCCAAACTCCACCAAAGTCGCCGCGCGTGGTCACGGCGAGTCGAAAAAAAATTCGGATGCGTTGCGTATCGGCACTATACTCCGACTCGAAGCAACGACTCAATTCCACCGGGTCGGCTGCCGGAACTCGTCGGTTCGAATTCTCATCGGCCATTATTTCGGCTAGGCTCTCCGACTTGTTCACCTCGGATTTCTACTTCACTGGAGCTTCACCATGCCGCTTCCCGATGCGCGTACCGCCGTGCATGAACACCTCTCCGGCTCCCTTCCCGGCGCCACCCTGTTTCGCTGTCTCGTCGAACACAATGACTGGCACATCCCCGCCCGCACCGGCGAGGACGGCGAACCCACGCTGGTCAATTTCATCGACGAATCCGGCGGACGCTGGCTCAAGCTCTTCACCGACGCGGCAGCCGTCGAACTGTGGTTCGAAAAGGAAGGCGGAGCCGTCGCCGATCAGTGCCTCGTCACCGCCGGATATTCGATTTTCGGCGTCCTCGAAGATGAACTCGCGGGGATTGAAATCAATCCGCAGTCGGCGGAAGCGATCCACTACGTCACCGAACACATCCCGGTCCTCAAGCACTGGGCACGGGCGGTCCGCATCGAACAGGCCCTTTCGACGGTCGATATCGAAGACACGCCACTCGGATTGCTGAAGGATTACGACGCCTACGTGCTGGTGCTCCGCAAAACCGGAGACGAGTCGGCGCAACTGGTCCTCGCCCCCGACGAACAGGGCCGCTCGCTGGCCGCGGTCTTCACGGCGGAAGATTCCCTCGAAGCCTTTTTCGAGACCGTCCTGGCCGATGCCGACTTCGAACCCGTCCCGGTCCGGGTCGGCGGCGAACAACTCTTCGCCCAACTGAACGCCCTGCCCCTCGACGGCATCGTCTTCAATTGCAGCGGCCCCGGCCAGCCCCGCGCCTTCGGAAAGCGCCTGGCCGAATACGTGCTGTCCTCGACCCAGGAACAATCGAACTGAACCGCCGACTTGCTCCGGCGCGATCCGCCGGAAGAACCCATCCGAAGCCATGACCATTCAATCGTCACCGAAAATTCCGATTCCACAGTACTGGCTGAAATCCGACGCGGACGCCTCGGGATTTTCCCGCTACCGTCCCGCCATTTTCGTCGAGTGCAGCTTCAAGTTCCACAATCTGCGGGCCCACATCAAACACACCGACGACCGGAACTTCTATACGTGGGTGCCGCGGGGCGAAGGCTCGCCCGACTGGGACATCGACCCGGTCGGCAAGGTCGAGGACGGCGGTATCTGGAACGGCCCGCAGCACGAACTGCCCCACACCACCGACGGATTCATCCTGACGGCGGAGGCGTTCGAAAGCCACGTCGAGAGCCTGATCAACGAGCTGTCGCGGACCGAAAAACTCAAGCTCTGGTTCAACCGCAATTTCGACGAGTTCTCGAACCCCGGCGAATCGCGGCAGTCCTTCATCGAACGCCTCTCGGACCGCGCCGCCGGTTCAATCGAGGACGAACTCGCCCAGCTCATTTCGCACGTCAACCTCAAACTCGCGCAGGTCCGGCAGTCGGAAGAACGCAAGGGCCGCAAGCTCCAGCTTCCCGAAGCCAAACTCAACGCCGTCGTCACCGCCCGCCGCAACGAACTCCTGACCAGTCAGGGCCGGCTCGAAAACCTGTTCCAGAGCGGCGAACGCCTCGTCGTTTCGGATGACGACAAGATTCAGTCCTTCGCCGCGCTCGACCCCGAAAACCGCGAACTGCACGAAACCCTCGAACAGATCGAACAGGAAACCCGCCGCAAACTGAACGATCTCTGCACCGGCTGCATCCAGCAGGTTTCGGAATGCGACGAATACGTCATCGGTCTCCAGCCCCAGCAGATCAGGGTCAGCCGCTCCGGCGTCCTCTGGGTTCCGGTCAAGGCCTGAACATCCCACTTGCGTCGAATTCGTCCCCTCCATGACGGCCGGGTTTCAATACCCGTGGCCGGATAGTGACGTTTATCCAGCGGTATGGAACCCCGAGCGTCGGCGGGGGAAGCCTGCTTCCGCCAGCAGGCCAAGCAAAAATTCACGATGCGCGTCTTCAGGGGCGGAATCGGCAATTCGCTTTGCCATGTCGAAATACCCGTGCCGGATGCAGCATTTCAGCGCATCCGTGATGTACCGCCCCAACTCGTTTTCCTGCGTGAACTGGACCCGAACAACCTTCAAATCCTGTGAAATCGGAACTTCGGAATCAGCGCCTGCTGAATCACCAAACCGGCAAAACACCGCCGTCAGGTTGTCCTCCCCACCTCGCTCTTTCCCAAGCCTGACCAGTTCCCGGACAACCGCTTCGCCTGTGCAGTCTGAAACCAGCCGATGAATTTCCTCCTCGGTGATCTTTTCAGTAATGCCGTCCGAAAGCAGGAGAATCGAGTCGCCGGGTCTGACCTTGAAGAATGAAATCGACGGATCGAAAAAATCACGTCCCCCCAGACAGTTGACCATCAGCCGTTCCATGGCGCGTTCGGGTGGTGTCGGCCAGCCATACGGAGGACTTCCGCACCAGGCAAAGTCCACCCCGTTGCATTCCTGAAAGACTTTAATTTGTTGTTCGCCCCGAACGATTAAAACCTCGGTTTTCCCGACCTGAGCCAGACAGAGTTCATCCCGGTTTCGAATCAGGAGCACAACCGTCGCGGCGCATCCCATCTGTCCAACGACATTCTAAAATCCCAATAACGGCATTCTATTTTCCCTGTTTTGGAGACTTCCTGAATCATACGTAAACCTAACCAATAGGAGGTTTGCGGATGGTG
>JAAFHI010000721.1 GCA_013298335.1 Actinomycetota bacterium | reverse complement strand
CCATACCCGCCGCTGCCTTCCGGAAAGCGCTTGAGGAGTTCGCGCATCACATCGTCGAGACCGCGCGCGCCGTCGGTTCCGGACCGGATTTCAATGTCGAGCATCAGCCCGACGAGCATTCCCTTGCCGTAGTAATCGAGCGGAATGTTCTCGAACCCGCTCGTGCCGGTCAGCCAGGTCGTGGTCGAGGCTTCCTCAAGGTTGACGGATTTCCGGGTTTCATTGTTCTGGAGCGCGTCAAGCAGCACCTTGAGTCGGTCGGCAAACACCTCGGGCGTAATGAGTTTGGCCCGGACGAGGCCGAGCCACGCGTAGTATTCCGTCACGCCTTCGGCGAACCAGAGTTGCGGCGTGTAGAGTTCGCGATCCAGCGTGTAGGGCGTGAACTCCTTCGGTTTCAATCGCTTGACGTTCCACGAGTGAAAAAATTCGTGGGCCGAAACGATCAGGAAGTTGGCATCGGTGGGCTCGTCGATGAGCGTTTCGGGACTGTAGTTGATCACGGTTGAATTCCGGTGTTCCAGGCCCTCGATTTTCCCCGCGTCGTCTTCCGATTCTTCAAACGGCACATAGAAAAAGATGTACCGGTCAAACGGCAGTCCGCCGAGCATCTGCCCGTACGCCTCGACGAATTTTGTGATCGCCGTCCGGATGCCCGTCGGATTCTTCGGCTGGCGGACCGTCACGACCGAAAACGGTTTTCCAAGCACCTGAAAATCCATCCGGACAAACTTCCCGACCACCGCCGGGGCGTCGATGAGCGCGTCGTAACTCGGCGCCTCGAACTTCATCGGCGTCGTTTCAGCCAGCGGAATCGCGACCTTCCACTCTTTCGGCAGGGTGAATTCGACCGAAGACGGGGCGGTCCGACCATCGGGGAGATAGAGAAAGACCGATGAACCGTCAAGTTGGCCGTAGTCGTCGCCGATCCAGCTCGAATCCACCGACAGCCGGTCACAGGTGACGAAATAGCGCACCACCACGGTCGCCTGCCCGACGCTGGCGATCCGCCACGTCTGCTTGTCGATCCGGCGCACCGCCAGCGGCTTGCCGTCTTCGGAAACCGCCGCGAGATCGGAAACCTGCTTCGCATGGTTGAGAATTTCGTAGGAGCCCGGCGTCCAGGCGGGCAGGGCCACATCCAGCGAGGTCCGGCCCGCGACGTCGCGGATGCGCATCTCGACTTGGACGTCGGTATCGCCGGCCTCGGCGACCGTCACCTTATAGGCCACCGCGGGGGCAGCCGACGCCGCCGAACCAAGCCACAACAGGAGCAGGGTTACAAAAACCCCGGAGAACGCAAAACGGGAACGGGGGAGCGAAAATTTCATAACGCCAAAAATTCCAAAGCAATTCTGAAGTGTGACGGGCGCGGGATGTGATGCGCCATCGTGCCCGGCGAGTGTGCTGCGCGTACATCGGAAATGCAACCCGTACACCATTTCGTGCAACGGGGGTCGTCCGGCTGCACCAAAAGCGTGTCGAACTCCCGAACGGCGGAGGCTTTTTCCTGCCGGGCCGTTCCGCGACAAAACTTTACGAATCCCACAGGAATGTTTCATTTCAACAGGTTACAGGGAGCGAGGAACTGTTTTCGGCGGAAAGCGTCTCCGGTTAAACCCTTTGGCACGCGGCTTGTCATAGGAAGGGCGTCGCCGCAACGGAAACGAATCCGAAACTGCAAAGGCGGCGAACTCGAAAACGAAAGACCAACCGTTCGGAGGACTCGAACCATGTGCAACCTGATGACGCTTACGGATGCCACGCAAACGACCTTGCCTGCCGCTCAGTGGACGCCGCTCGGCGCAGGTTCACCCGACGAGTCGGCTGAAACGGAAACCGACACCGCCGAAATCGAAACCCTCGAAGCCTTCGACGACGCGATGCTCACGGAAGAACTTCCGGCGCAGGTCGCGACCAACGTCGCCCCGGTCGATCTCGACCAACTCTATCGCCTCCATTACCGCCGGGTGTACGGGCTGTGCCTGCGCATGACCTCCAACCCGAGCGACGCCGAAGACCTCGCCCACGACGTGTTCATCCAGTTGTTCCGCAAACTGGGCAGCTTCCGCGGCGAATCGGCCTTCACCACCTGGCTCTATCGCATCACGGTCAACCAGGTCCTGATGCACTTCCGCAAGAAATCCTACCGGTCGGAGACCGTCACCGAAGACGGCGAAATGCCGGAAACCGTCACCCCGCTCGCCATCCGCAAGGCCCAGTCGCCGATGGTGGACAAGATCGCCCTGCTCGACGCGGTCGGCCAGTTGCCGCGTGGCTACCGGACGGTGTTCATCCTCCACGATCTGCAAGGCTATGAGCATGAAGAGATTGCGGGCATCCTCGGCATCAGTTCCGGCACGTCGAAGTCGCAGCTCCACAAGGCCCGCCTCCGCATGCAGGACCTCCTGACGGCGAAGAAGGAGACCAAGGGAGCGAAGGAAACGAAGGTGAAGGAACAACCCGCGGTGGCCTACCACACGCTTCAGATCGCCGCCTGACCCATAAAAAATCGGAATCCACACGCCATCGGGCGCACCCACGCGGTGCGCCCGATGTTTTTTTCGACTTTTTTCGTCACCCCGGCCCGGAATGTTCAGTCGAACATGCCGACCCAGCGGCCCGCGAGCGGAAGGTCGCCCGGTTCGCCGAGTCTGATTTCGTAATCCGCCGGACCTTCCGAAAGTTCGTTCCGCAGATAGAACACGCCGTCGCGATAGACACCAACCGAGGCCTTGCCGTCGCCATCCCAGTCGCCCGCCACCGGGATGTCGCCCGGTTCGCCGAACGCAAACTCGATGTCGGCGTTGCCATCGCCGTTACTGTTGCGCAGGTAAAACATGCCGTCGCGGAAAATCCCGACGGTTTCAATGCCGTCGCCGTCCCAGTCGCCCACGACCGGAAGATCGCCGGGCTCGCCGAACGGAAACTGTCCGTCGGCGGAACCTTCGGAATTGTCGTTCCGAAAATAGAACATCCCGTCCCGATGGACGCCGATGGTCTGGATACCGTCGCCGTCCCAGTCGCC
>JAAFHI010000078.1 GCA_013298335.1 Actinomycetota bacterium | reverse complement strand
GGAATCCGCGAATTCTCGGCCACGAACCGGATCAGACTCTCGCCGCCGCGCGGGATGATGAGGTCAATGAACTCGTCCAGCAACAGCATTTCCGACACCATGCCGCGATCAGCCGTCGGCACGACCGAAATTATTTCCTCGGGCAGTCCGAACCGCGCCAGCACCCGGCTCATCGTCTCGCCAAGCGCCCGATTGGAATGAATCGCCTCCGAACCGCCCCGCAGAATCACGGCGTTTCCGGCTTTCAGACACAAACCCGCCGCATCGGTCGTCACATTCGGACGCGATTCGTAAATCACGCCGATGACGCCGAGCGGAATCCGCATCCGCCCCACCATCAACCCGTTCGGACGCCGCTTCAACTCGGTGATTTCACCCACCGGATCGGACTGCGCCGCGACTTCGCGCAACGAAGCCACCATTCCGGCGAGGGTTTTGTCCGACAAGGTCAGCCGTTCGAGCGGCGCGCCGGTCATCCCGCTGGCCTCGGCGGCGGCCAGATCCTTCGCGTTTTCGGCCTTCAGGAAATCGGCGTCCCGCTCGACCTCCTCGGCAAAGGCTTCAAGGAGCCGGCGCTTGGTTTCACCATCAAGCTGGGCGGCAACGACCGCGGCGTGGCGGGCGGCGGCGGCGATTTCGCGGATGGACGTCGTCATGGGGTGGAATCCTTGGGGAGCGGCCAGTGGCCAGTGGCCAGTAGTCAGTAGTCAGTAGTCAGCGGAAGAGAAAAAAGGGGAAGGAGTTCAGTACCGGGACAGTTCGGCGGAAAGCGAACAAGAATACCTTCCAATACCCAATACCCAAAACCCAATACCCAGAACCCAGAACCCAGAACCCAGAACCGAAAACCCAAAACCCGCCACCAGCCGCCGGTGTCTTGAAACATTCGCCGAAGATATGCACATTGCGAGCGGCGTCAACCCGAAAAAAGCTCACCCGGCAATCCACGGACGATTTCGATGCTCCCACCCGGCACACGGCTCGGGCCGTATGAAATTTTGACTCAACTCGGCGCCGGGGGCATGGGTGAGGTCTATCGCGCCCGGCACGACACCCTGGGTCGCGACATCGCCATCAAGGTTCTTCCGGCCCATCTCGCCGCCGACAGTGACGCCCGGTCGCGATTCGAACGCGAAGCCAAAGCGGTGGCCGCCCTTACCCACCCGAACGTCCTGTCGATTCATGATTTCGGCGTCTCGGACGGACACGCCTTCGCCGTCATGGAACTGCTGGAAGGCGAAAACCTCCGTACCCGTCTCGTCCGCGCACCGATTCCCTTCAAACTCGCCCTGTCCATCGCCCAGGCAATCGCCGACGGACTGGCCGCCGTCCACCGGCGCGGCATCACCCACCGCGATCTCAAACCGGAAAACATCTTCCTCACCAACGACGGGCGGGTAAAGATTCTCGACTTCGGCATCGCCAAACTCGACGAGGCCACCAAACTCGACGACGACACCCTCCGGGCCACGCTCGAAATGCGAACCCTGCCCGGCACGGTGCTTGGGACCATCGGCTACATGTCGCCCGAACAGGTTCGCGGCTTCCGGGCCGATGCCCGCAGCGACATCTTTTCCTTCGGATGCGTCCTGTATGAAATGCTGACCGGAAAACGCCCGTTCCAGGGCGAAAGCGGCGCGGAGGTCACGGCCTCGATTCTGCGGGACGACCCGCTTCAATCCCTGCCCGACGACGCACCGATCTCCGAAGAACTTCAGCGCATCCTCGCCCGCTGCCTCGAAAAAAGTCCGGAAAACCGCTTCCAGAGCGCCCACGACCTCGGATTTCTGCTGAAATCGCTCTCCGAACCGACCGCCTCGTTCAATCCCCGCCGGACCACCAGCGCCTTTCGACCGATCCGCATCCATCGCCGGTTCTGGATCGCCGCCGCCGCCCTGACCTGCCTCGTCGCCATCCTTTGCAGCTACTGGCTCGGACGGCGGAGTCGCCCGGTCCCGTCCGTCACCACCTACACCTATCTCACCAACTCCGGCGAGGACGGCTCTCCCGCCGCCTCTCCCGACGGACGCTTCATCGCCTTTTCCTCGCACCGGGACCGCAAACAGCGCATCTGGACCAAGCAGTTGGCCGGCGGCGCGGAAGTCCCGATTACCAGCGGATCCGACGACCACCCACGCTATTCGCCCGACGGCTCCACGATCCTGTTTACCCGCCGGGAAATGAGCCGGAACGCCCTCTTCACCGTGTCGGCCCTTGGCGGCGATCCCCGCAAGCTACTCGACGACGCCACCGACGGCGACTGGGCCCCCGACGGTCAGCACATCGTCTTCACCCGCTGGATCCGCAATCAGGAAACAACCTCGACCTACCTCGGCATCGCCGACAGCGACGGCGGAAACGTCCGGCAACTGACCGTCATCGCCAGACAGCGGCTGTACCAACCGCGCTGGTCGCCCGACGGCAAAAACATCGCGCTGGTCAAGGACGTCGTGGCCGGAACCGTCCTCAGCCCGTTCTTCATCGTGAATGCCCAAACCGGCCAGACGAAGGAAATCAATCCGCCGGAACGCGGCGGCTACCTATCGAACACGGTCTGGCTCGCCAACGGGCGCGCCCTCGCCTACGCGCAGGCCACCTCCGCCGATGCGCCGAACATCCTGAGCGCCGCGAAAGTCAATCTGTACGACCTGCAAACCGGCGACTCCCGCACCGTCGCCTGGCTGCCGACCGACACGCCGGTCCTCGACGTCCTCGCGGACGGCGTTCTGCTCTACGAAACCCGCTCGCAACGCGGGAACATGTTCGAAATCGACCAGGACGCGGGACTCGACCTGCGCAACACCGCCGTCCGCCTACTGACGCAGGGCACCGGGACCGACCGCCAGCCCCGCTATTCGCCCGACGGGAAGTACGTACTCTTTTCATCCAACCGCAGCGGCAACAACGACGTCTGGCGACTCATGCTGGAAACGCGCCTGCTCTCCCAACTGACCGCCCATGACGGAACCGACTGGGACCCGATTCTGACGCAGGACGAAAAGACCTTTCTGTGGAGTTCGAACCGCACCGGGAATTTTGAAATCTGGGCCTCCGCGCCCGACGGCACCGCCGGACGGCAACTCACCAATCTGAAAGCCAGCGCCCAGAATCCGACTGCCACCCCCGACGGCAAACTCGTCATCTTCACCGTCAGCGAACATCCCCGCCCGGGACTCTGGCGCGTCAATTCCGACGGGACGGACGCCCGCGACATCGTCCGCGAAACCCCGACCCGGTGGCCCGAGATTTCACCCGACGGGAAATACGCGCTCTTCGTCACGAACACCCTGTCCGGCGCCAGCACCATTCACGTCGTGAACCTCGCCGAGTCGAAAGTCATCCCCTTCGCCATCGACGTGGGCACGGGCGCGAGCGGCAACGGTCGCGCCCGCTGGACACCCGACGGCAAATCCATCGCCTTCGTCAGCATGAACCGGGAAAATCCGGGCATCTTCATCCAGACCTTCAATCCCGACGCCGACACGACCGCCACCCGGCGACAACTCGCCACGACCGTGCTCGGCTATGCCCCGGAAAGCTTTGCCTTTTCGCCCGACGGCAAAAAAATGACCATCGGCGGAATTGACCGGACCCCGAACCTGATGATGTCGTCGGGCATCGGCGGCATTGTCGCGCCGACGCGGAAGTAAAAGAAGAGAATGCGGAATGCGGAATATCGAATGCGGAATGGAAGAAGTTGAAGAAGGCCCGGACCGGAATTCTTCGGGATAAGAACCGTGGCGTGAATTCCTTCGAGGGTTTCCCAAAGCCTGCCCCATCCCCTAGAATCGCGTCCTCGCTTGCCGATACCGAGTTCGATACGTCCTACTTTTCGTTCTCCTCTCCCATTCCGCATTCGATATTCCGCATTCCGCATTCCCGACTCACATGACTTTCCACATTCCTCTCGCAAAGATCCTCGAAGCCCAGAACCGCATCGCGCCCTACACCCGCCGGACGCCGATGCTGCCGCCGCCGCTCGTCCACCGCGACATTCCGCAACGCCTGCATCTCAAGCTCGAAAACCTTCAGGTGAGCGGATCGTTCAAGGCCCGCGGCGTCTTCAACACGCTGCTCCAGCTTGAACCCGACCAGCGGGCACGCGGCGCGGTGACCGCGTCCGGCGGAAACCACGGTCTCGCGCTCGCCTACGCCGCGAGCCGGCTCGGCATGCCCGCCACCGTCTACCTGCCGGGACGCGCCAGCGAGGACCGCGTCGCCCGTATCGCCCGTTTCGGCGCGAAGGTCATCAAGCACGGTGACGCATGGGATGACGCAAACGCAAAAGCCCTCGAACACGCCGACCGCGAAGGCGTCGCCTACGTCCCGGCCTTCGACGGGCACTCGGTCGTCGAGGGTCAGGGCACGCTCGGCCTCGAAATCATCGACGACCTTCCCGATGTGGACTGCGTTCTCATCGCTGTTGGCGGCGGCGGCCTGATCGCGGGCGTTTCCGCCGCCATTCGGCAGAAAAAACCCGACGTGACGATCATCGGCGTCGAGCCGGTCGGCGCGCCCTCGATGCACAAAAGCATTGCCGCCGGACAGCGGGTCGGCATGCAGCAGGTGCGGACCATCGCCGACACGCTCTCGCCGAAAAGCGTGAGCGATCTGACCTACGGCGTCACCAGCCAGTATTGCGACCGGGTCCATCTCATCGACGACCGGCAGATGATCCAGGCGATGCGCTGGCTCTGGGCGGAATGCAACCAGTTGGTCGAACCGGCGGGCGCGGCGGTCATCGCGGCACTGCTCGACGGCGGCATCGACATCGGCAAATACCATGCCCCGGTGGCGATCATCTGCGGCGGAAACGCCGCCGCCGAAAGCGTCTTCACCGCCTACCAGCAGGCCGCCGACATGATGAGCGGAATCAACTGAATTGAATGACCGCAGCCTGACCGTAAGGGAGGGCTGTCCTTGCCGGAATGGAACGTTGCAATGGACAGCCCTCCCTTACGGTCAGGCTGCGGTTCCTGCGTCCGGGGTTAAAATTTCTTCAATCTTCAATCGAAAATCGAAATTGGGGATGATAAGCTGCCAGCATAGGTTCTTTTCATACCCCGCCGGGGAGCATCCCCGATCGGAATCATCCCCTACCTACATGCCCCAAAATGGAGACGTTCCATGACCACCACCGGCGCGAATACCGCCTTCAGCGATGATATTTTTCCTTCGTACGTCCGGAACGAACGATTCAAATCCTGGTTCAAGGACATCATTGCGCTCTGCAAACCCGAGCGCGTGCATTGGTGCGACGGCTCACAGGAAGAGTACGACCAGTTGTGCGAACAGATGGTCGAAGCCGGCACCTTCAAACGACTGAACCCCGAATTACGACCGAACAGCTTTCTCGCGGTTTCCGATCCGAGCGACGTTGCCCGAACCGAAGAGCGCACCTTCGTGTGCAGCCGCCGCAAACAGGACGCGGGCCCGACCAACAACTGGATGGACCCGGCCAAAATGGACGCGAACCTGCGCGGGTTCTATGACGGCACGATGCGCGGACGCACGATGTATGTCGTGCCCTTCAGCATGGGCCCCCTTGGCTCGGAAATCTCCCACATCGGCATCGAAATCTCGGATTCTCCCTACGTCGTGGTCAACATGCGCACCATGACCCGGATGGGCCGGAAAGTGTGGGACTTCCTCGACGGCAAGGAACCCGTGCTTTGCCTGCACTCAGTCGGCGCACCGCTCGCCCCCGGTCAGGCCGACAGCTCGTGGCCGTGCAATCCGGTCGAAAAGTACATTGTTCACTACCCCGAAAATCGCGAAATCTGGTCCTACGGCAGCGGTTACGGCGGAAACGCCCTGCTCGGCAAGAAGTGCTTCGCGCTGCGCATCGCCTCGACCATGGCTCGCGACGAGGGCTGGCTCGCCGAGCACATGCTGATTCTCGGCGTCGAATCGCCCAAAGGCGAAAAATCGTATATCGGCGCGGCTTTCCCGAGTGCCTGCGGCAAGACGAACTTCGCCATGCTGATTCCGCCCAAGGGATTCGACGGCTGGAAGGTCACGACTGTCGGTGACGACATCGCCTGGATCAAACCCGATGCCGAAGGCACACTGCGGGCCATCAATCCGGAAGCCGGGTTCTTCGGCGTCGCGCCGGGAACGTCCTACGACACCAACCCGAACATGATGGACGCCATCCGCTCCAACACCATCTTCACCAACGTGGCGCTCACGCCCGAGGGCGATGTGTGGTGGGAAGGCATGACCCCGGAACCGCCCCCGTCCCTCATCGACTGGCAGGGCCAGGAATGGACACCCGCCATCGGCAAGGAAACCGGGCGCAAGGCGGCGCACCCGAACGCGCGCTTCACCGTTCCGGCCACGCAGTGCCCGGTGGCTGATGAAAACTGGGAAAACCCGGCGGGCGTGCCGATTACCGCCTTCATCTTCGGCGGACGCCGCGCCACCGTCGTGCCGCTCGTCTACCAGGCGGTCAACTGGAACTTCGGCGTTTATCTCGCCGCGACCATCGGCTCGGAAATGACCGCCGCCGCCTTCGGCGCGCTCGGGCAGGTCCGCCGCGACCCGTTTGCAATGCTGCCCTTCTGCGGCTACCACATGGGCGACTACTTCAACCACTGGCTGCAAATCGGACGCTCGCTGCCGAATCCGCCGCGCGTCTTCTGCGTCAACTGGTTCCGCAAGGACGCCGAGGGCAAGTTCCTCTGGCCGGGCTTCGGCGAAAACATGCGGGTCCTCAAGTGGATCACCGAACGGGTGCAGGGCAAGGCGTCGGCCATCGAAAGCCCGCTTGGCTGGATGCCGCGCTACGAAGACATCCAGTGGGACGGCATGGATTTCTCGTCCGAACAGTTCAACCAGTTGATGTCGGTCGAACGCGAAGCCTGGAAACAGGAAATCCTCTCGCACGAAGAACTCTTCGAACGCCTCTACGACCGGCTGCCGAAGGAATTCATCCTCATGCGCGAACTCATCCTCTCCAGCCTCTGGCGCTCGCCGGAGAAATGGGAACTCGCGTCGGAACGCGCGTAAGAGTCTTGGAACAAGAAGTCTTGGGAGTCTCGGGGGTCTTGAGAGTCTGGGGAGTCAAAGGCAGTCATTTGGCTCCCCGGACTTTTAGCATTCCTGGACTCTCAAGACTCCCTAAACTCTTGGAATTCCTGGACTCCCGAGACCCCCAAGACTCTCAAGACTCCCTAGACTTTCCCGTTTTCGTCCGCGCCTTCCGACGGTTCCACCACCGTTAAAACCGCGTCCAGGCCGGTGGCGGCGCGGTAGGTTTTCGGAACCAGTTCGAGAAATTCGTCCAGGGAGTTACGTTCGACGAGGTTGACCGTCGAACCGCCGAAGCCGCCGCCGGTCATGCGCGCGCCGAGGCAGCCGTCCACGCTCCGGGCGGCGAAGACGAGCGAATCCAGTTCGTCGCAACTCACTTCGTAATCGTAGGCCAGCGAATCGTGCGACGCCGTCATGGCCTTGCCGAAGAAGGCCCAGTCTTCATCGGCGATGTCGCCGGGGGCGTTGCGCGTTCGGAGATTTTCCATGATGACGTGCAGGACCCGACGGCGGACCGGTTCCGGCAACAGCCTGCCGTGGGCTTCGAAATCGGTCACGGTCACATCGCGAAGTGCCGTGATGTGCGGAAGAACCTTTTTGAGAATCCGGACGCCTTCCTCGCACTGTTCGCGGCGCGTGTTGTATTCCGATGTAGCCAGTTCGTGCCGGACGCCCGTGTCGGCGATGACGATTGCGTGCCCGTTCAAGTCGAGCGGCACCCGTTCAAAATCGAGTTTGCGGCAATCAATGAGGAGCGCGCTTCCCGCTTCGGCGAAGACCGAGATGAACTGATCCATGATGCCGCACTTTGTCCCGACGAATTCGTGCTCGGCGGCCTGCCCGGCAAGGGCGAGTTCGCGCCGATCAACGGTGTGACCGGAAAGGGTCAGGAGGGCGTATCCGACTGCCATTTCGAGCGCGGCGGACGACGACAGCCCCGCCCCGCGCGGAATGTCGCTGGTGATGACGAGGTCGGCCCCGGCAAGTTTGAAGCCCTTTCGTTCGAGAATCTGCGCCGTGCCTTCGACGTAATTGGACCAGCGCCCGGCGACAATTTCGGGAATCGCGTCGAGGTCGAAGGTCATGTCGTCATCCACGTCGAGCGCGCGGACGCGAACCAGCCGATCCGGGCGCGGCGCGGCGGCGACAAAAGTTCGCCGGTCAATCGCCATCGGCATCACGAATCCGTCGTTGTAGTCGGTGTGATCGCCGATGAGGTTGACCCGACCGGGGGCGGAAAAAACGCGGGGGACACAATCAAAACGCTGGAGAAAAGCTGGAATCAGTGAATCCGGAATCGACATGACGGATGGTTCGGACGACTTGGGCTTGATGTTGCGTATCCCGCGACACTACCGTTTCAACTACGAAAAACTCAAACCTGCAACGAAAATATGTTCAGGGCGTCGGCCACGGGACGCCGATTCAAACTCTCTCAATTTCGTCTGGTCAGATTTGGCGGCGGGAGATTTTCATGAATTCAATCGTACGATCCATTCTCGGCCTGCTCATCATCGTCTTCGGCGGCCTGCTTGCCCTCAAGATCTTCGGGTTCATCGTGTCGCTCGCCGTCGGGATGGTGCTGTACTTCATCATTTTCGCGCTGGCCATCGTCGGTTTGCTGGCGATTATGTCGGCGGGCCTGTATCTGCTGGTTCCCGGCGGCGGTGAATCCGAGAAGCCGGCTTCGGCGAAAAAATCCTCGAAGAACGCCAAGCGCGAATCTTCCGCCCTGCGCCCCGCCGATGACCGACCTTCCGCCGACGCTGTCGCCGCCGAACTCAGACGGCAGCGCGAGGAACTTCGCCGGACGGGCCGGGAATAAAACAGCCAACCGCCATCATGTTCAAAGTGCCATGCGTATTCGAATTGCCTTCCTTTTCGCCCTTTCGTTCGCCGCGCTCGTCGTCGGCGCCACCGGTTTTCCAAAGGCCAGAACAACTTCCGTGACACCTTCCCCAAGTACGCGAAAACTCGGCCCGGTCCGCGCGCCCGAACTCACTGGCGGCATCGGGTGGCTCAACACCGCGCAGCCGCTCTCGCTCGCCGGGCTGCGCGGCAAGGTCGTGCTACTCGATTTCTGGACGTTCTGCTGCATCAACTGCATGCACGTCATTCCGGATTTGAAATATCTGGAGGGCAAATTTCCGGAAGAACTCGTGGTCATCGGCGTCCATTCGGCGAAATTCGACAATGAAAA